>NZ_CAWPQZ010000026.1:0-54016 GCF_963889785.1 Vibrio sp. S12_S33
GATAACTCTCGGATTACTTTAGATGGTGCCGTCGAGAACATAGCGCTGTTCAGACGCTTTGTAATGAATATGCTCAAGCAATGTGATTGTGGTGCGCCAAGCCAAAAAGTGAAGTTGAAAAAAGCGGTATGGAACGATGATTATCGGGCTAGAGTCTTCTTTGGGTTATAAATCCATCAAAGTATGCTCCCGCCCTGATAACAAAGGAGCTTTCACTTTAGATATGTGATATGAGTATTGTGAAGTTATATTGTTGTTAAACTCCTTATGAATAAACTCATTATTTATAGTTGATGCCTGTTTAGGAATGCAAAAATATATGTTGCATTCCATTAGGTCATTTTTATTCAGTCTAATTATTAGGTCTAATTTCTTACCTTCAAACTCTAATCTTAATTTCATTTTTATTGTTAATGCAATGCTAATTATGTTATGCTTGTTTACATATTTCAAATCAGATTAAATGTCTTAATTGGTTCAAATTTTGACATATTACTAAAGTGGCAAAAATCTAGCTTTTTGTGGGTTAATTCACCGAAATGTGCCAGTAGTTCTACTTCGATTTCTTGAAAGACTTTGTACAGTTGTGCTTTTTCATCTTCATTAAGTTCGACAATTTCATACCCAAGAGAGATATGGTAAAAATAGCTGTCGAAATCACTCATACGAATCCCTGTTATGTTCGATAATTCACTTCGACAATTTTTGATCGTCTTTTCAGAATATTCGTCGGTCACATTTAAACGCAGCGCAATACCACCTGCTACATAGTGATACATTCTGTCAAACTTAAGAGTGAATGCATCAAATTGACTTATATTTTCTAATTGTTTTAAAAATAATTTCGTTGTTTCATCAAGATTTGCATCCAAGCCTAACTTGTTTGTCCATTTATCCTGTTCACGTACTTGTTCACATACACCTTCAAAGACTGTCATATGCATACTTTCACGAGGAAGGAAAGAAAACTTATATGAGAAAGGTAATGCTTTTATTTTGTTTTGGGCCCACATAGTTAACTCCAAATGTTTAGAGTTATCTTCTAAGTGGCAGATAAAGGTATTTCCAGGAAAACCGCGAAAACTACCATCCTCATTAAATTTCATACCTACGTTTTTTGTAAATTTCATATATATACCAAATATAGAACACTGCTCTATCGAGCTTGCAAAGAGATGAAACCTCAGTATTAAGGATGAGTACTGAGGCTTAGGGTAATTAATTACTCATGAGTACGTTGCGCGTGAATTCTTTTTTAGCTTCTGCTTGATAGTCAGAGTAAAATGGTTGTGTTGAATACTTGCGCATATCTTGTGGAATAAGGGCATTATCAGCATTTGCTTCGGGGTGCTGAGGCGCTGTACCGAATTCTTTGTTTAGCATTGACTGTGTTTTTGCAGATGTTAACCAATCAATGAAAACAAAAGCCGCCGCTTTGCGTTTGGAGTTTGCAACAACACCAGCTAGGTTTGCACCACCTGACATACCAAACTTAGGAATGTAGAATTTAATATCTTTAGATAATGCACCTTTAACTTGAAGCCCTGCTAAATGATCTTCCCATGCTGGAGCAATAAGTATTTCTCCATCATTTATACGAGTTAAGCTGTCAGCGTTAGATGCTGTAATTAGAATTTGGTCTTTATAACTCTTAAACCAGTCCCAACTCTTTGACCAAGATTTAATGACTTCATTGTTTACCTTCTCTGATTCTGGACGGCCATTTTCGTTTACAATGACAGCTTCGATGAATCGAGCACCAGCACCGCCACCATTTGGATCGTTTACACCAAATTGCATTGGGTTGGTTTCAATATAATTCTCTAACTCTGCGAAAGTTTGAGGTAGTTCAGCAAACTTGATGCGATTTGAGTCATACGCAAGGCCCGTTTGGTTACCCCAGAACGTCACACCATATCCATGTGTATTTATACCTTCACTTTCAGATTTTAGAGATGAAATATCACGTAGTGTGTTTAAGGGCAACAAAAGTTGTTTGTAGTTGAACATATTGTAGCTAACTGCCCCTAGCGCAATGACATCCATGGAACCTTTATCGCGGCTCCCTTCTGCTCGAAGTTTGTTGATGTTACCGTCATAGGTACCCTCAGGAATTTTAACTTTAATTCCTGTTTCTTGTTCAAATGATTGAACAAATTTACGCCATGCAGGTTGGAGGTACCAAACAGAGAAAGTAACTTCTCCTTCCTGTTTTGCTTGTTGTTTAATTTCAGACCATGACATTTTTTCAATATCATATGCCATCGATGAGCTTGCTACGCCCACCAACATCAAAGCGAGAATCGACTTTTTCATCTTATATATCCTTTATGCTTTTCCGGTTGATTGTGAAAGGTAGTTGCCTTTTAGTAGTTTTTCGATCAATAACATAAGTAGGACATTCGGCACGACTAGAATTAGAGATACGACTGCCGCATCAGGTCGAATGAACGAATAACCCAAGAATGAATAGAGGATCGTAGGTACAGTAATAAAATCTGGAGCGCCCAGTACGAATGCCATGTTGAACTCCTCAATACTGATCACTAAACAGAAGATGGTTGAAGCAAGAATGCTTGGTTTTAGCATTGGCAAGAAAGCATGTTTGAATACTCCCCATTTACCAGCCCCCATATCTGCACAAGCATCGATCAGATCTTGTGGAATTGCTTTAAACCCAGCTGACATAATTCGAATTGCATATGGTAGTGCTAAAATGGTATGTGCCAGTACAATGTTTAGATAAGGGCTTGTCATACCAAGCTTGAGTAGCATTGAGCTAAAAAACACGGCTAAAATCATTGAAGGCATAACCATTGGCAGTAGTGAAACCATTTCGCAAATTTTCTTGCCTCTAAATTCAAATCGACCAAATGCGTAACCGGTTGGTAGCGCTAATAAAATAGTCAATACCGATACGGCAGGAGCAAGCGTATAGCTGTTTTTCATAGCTTGTGGTAATGAAGTCGTTTCCCACACTTCTATCCATCGCCCAAATGATAGTACTTGAGGAAACATATCTGGATAACTCCATGGATGGTTTGGGTCCACCAATGACCAGATAATTGTCATTGAGAATGGCACACCTAACCAGAAGATATTCACCACCACAAAAAAGGCGATAGAAAGAATCACGACCAGTTTGGTATTAGACATGTTTCTAAAATAGGACATCAATTTTCCCTTATTTTATGATTGGTTTACGGTTAGCAATCAGTGGCTTAGTCATCCAAGTTAAAATAACGGCTGATAGACCTGCAATAAGCATGATTACCATTGCAACCACCGCTGAGTTTTCCCACTCATAGTATTGTGTGGCTGTAATATTCATTAGCATAGAAAGTGAGTAGGCACTTCTTGAACCCGCTACAGAAGCAAATGAGAAGTCACCTAGTGCACCGATAAAAATAAGAATCGAAGAGGCTTGGAGCGCTGGTATAGTCAGCGGGAAGATAACTTGTTTAAATCGCGCAAATTTTGTCGCGCCTAAATCCAATGCGGCATCAAGCAGATCTGTACGAATGCTGTTGATTGAGCCAGAGATAAGGATTAGAGCAAATGGTAAGTTCTTCCATATTTGTAGAATCACAATGCTCCAACCAAAGTCGTCATTGGCTAAGCGCATCGGCTTGTCGATGATACCTAAGCCTATCAAACCTTCGTTTAAAATCCCGTGATAGGCGATAACGTTCATTAACAAAAACGCGGCCACCAAACCCGGGACAAACATTGGCGCACGCAGAGTACCGATGATTGCCATTTTCCCCGGCATCTCCTTTTGTAGCCAAAGGGCGATTGGGTAAGCTAAGGTTACGGCGCCCAAAGTACCGAGAATAGAAGTTCTGAGTGAATAAGAAACAGAGCGCCACAAAATAGGGTCACTAAGCATAGTCTGCCAATACTCTGTTGTGAAAGCCGTGTCTGTACCCAGCATAGAATACATACCAAAACTTTGAGCAATAACAACGTAAAGAGCGCTTCCAATTAAAAGTGCGATAGTTCCGACGCCGGGCAATATCAAAAAATACGGTTTTAGTTTCATAGTTACACCTTTTCTAGAAAGCGAATACAGTGACTAGGAACAAAAATGTATAGAACAGTATTAAGCTCAATAGTTTGACGACCATCTAATAGCAGGCGCACTTTCTGATCGCGATTTGGTCCTACCCAACCGAATACATCCACCTTTTCTCCCTGAAATGCGACCGAATCAACCACAAGCTCAAAGCTATTTGGTGTTCCTTTTTCACACACTTGCGCGTCTTCAGGACGCCAAGAGATATAGATATTGTCTGACTCAGGATTTTCATCTGACTGCACATCAAGATCACCTAAGTTACAAGAAATGTTATAGGCAGAGTTACCGTTAGGGGATACAAACGCTTTATGAATATTTGCTGCACCAATAAAGTCGGCAACAAAACGGTTTTTAGGTCTAAAATAGATATCTTCAGGTGTTCCAATTTGTTCAATCTTGCCACTGTTAAGCACAACTATTCGATCACTTAATGCTAATGCTTCCGCTTGATCGTGGGTTACGTAAATAGACGTCAATTGGTATTTTCGTTGTAGTTCTTTGATTTCGAATCTCACACCTTCACGCATTTTTGCATCAAGGTTTGAAAGTGGTTCATCAAACAAAATAATATCAGGACGTGTGATCATGGCACGAGCTAATGCGACACGCTGTTGCTGACCACCAGACAATTCATTCGGTAGTTTATCTTTGTGTTCAATTAAACCAACTTGCTGAAGGATCTGCTCGAGACGTTCTTCTTGTTCATGCATAGGTACTTTTTGCTGTACTAAGCCGAAACAAATGTTATGAGAAACGCTTAGATGTGGAAATAATGCATAAGACTGGAAACACATCGCTGTTTCACGTTTTTCTGGTGGCACTTTAGTTACGTCTTGATCATTAATAATGATTTGACCGGACGTAGGTTCAATGAAACCTCCAATCATTTTAAGTAGTGTCGTTTTACCACACCCACTAGGGCCTAGCAGAGTTACAAATTCACCTTTTCTAACACTAAAATTAACATTATTAGAGGCAAAGAAATCTTCATATTTCTTTGTAATTGATACCAATTTTAGAATATTGCTTTTAATCTTGCTCATAAAGTTTAAGTTGCCATGTCTAAAGGATGTATATACCATATACATGAGAAATGATAAATTCAATACAGTTATATCAATAATCTACCACGCATCACGTTGCCATGTAATAGTCTGGTTTATAAGAAATAAAATATATGTCGAACAAAGAATGTGATCATAATCAATTTTCAATATCATAAAATTAGACATAGACTTTTATCTGTCTACTATCGGTAATTGATATTAACCTTTGTGATGAAGATAAACATGTTTAATTTTTAAACAGTGCAACGATCGGGATTTTGTTAAACTTATATCGTGGGGATGTTATAAATTGCCTCGAAACCACTAAGGCTGATATGTTTGTTCCACAATTAATGGAGCAACAACAATCGAATTTGATGTAGCAATGACAATTGACAAAGAGTTTGTTACTGACGACCGAGCGCCAGATGGTTTAGGTTATGTTGAATGAATGACTTTTGACGCTTTAAATCAATACGATTATGACTCTTGGTTTGAGACTGCTATCGTGAGTGAAAACATACCGTTATTGAAAGGTGTATTAGATTAGGCTGTTGATAATCACGTTGGAGGTGTACTAAAAGTGAAGCAGAGAAATATAACATGAGATATTTGTTTATGAGCTTAAACTGGTTCGTGGTAACCCTGTGTATAGATGTATTATCATTACTTGCTTTATCTCACACCAAAGTAAACCGTGTTATAGAGTTTGTTCCTTCATTAAGAAATCAAATTGCCACGGTAGCGCTGTATCTACAGCAAGTTGACGTGGTTTCTGCTCAAGTGCAAATAGTGTTTGTGTAGTGGACCTTAGCCAATATAAAACTACGTTCATTTCATATATGGGTTGGAATGAGTGTGCGTATTTTTTCTGAATAAAGAATATGATACAACATATTGGTATTATAGATATTATGGTTATTATATGCATCGTGAAATCATTACCTTGGATGAAAGATGGACTCACTGATATGATCAGTGATGATGATAATCCAATACTAAAAAAGACTGGCTGAAAAGGCTGGAATCGAATATTAAAGAAGAATTATATGATACCCCCAGCATTACCTATACAGGTTGATTTTACACCTGGACAAAAAAAGATCATTAATACTATACGTAAGTATGATTCGATTCCTCGTAGCCGTTTAACAGAGTTAACAGGGCTAAAGAGTGGTTCGGTGACTAGTATTACGAAAGAGTTACTATCAATGAACTTCATTAAAGAGGGAGACAAAGTAAAAGTTGCTCGTGGCCAACCTGTGAAACCACTAACTTTAAATGAATATGCTGCATTCAGTATGGGAGTATCGTTTCATGTGAACACCATAAATGTAGGCATTACCGATTTCGTTGGGAAAATGATTGATTTTTTCCAACTAAACTACAATGAAAAAAGTGCTGTTAATGATGTTTTATCTGAAATAAAGCATGTAATTGATGAGTTAATTTCTAAAAATAAGCTATCTAAAGCTCGAATGTTAGGGATGGGCGTCTCAATTCCCGGACCAGTTAGGCAAGATGGAAAAGTTGCCACCGTTAAAGAACTAGCTCAATGGAGAGATATTTCGATTGCAGATACATTCAGTCAGTATTTTAACTTACCAGTTTGGGTAGAAAATGACTGTAACGCCGCGGCGGTGGGAGAGTACTCATCTGGTAAGTGGAAGAATATTAACAACTTAATTATGATTGAAATCGATCATGGTATCGGCGGTGGCATCATAATTAATGGACAAATATTTTCTGGCAGTAATAGTCAGTCAGGTGAGATCGGTATTTATTTAAGTGAAATGCATGGAAGTAATAAGGTGACTTTACGTCAATTAGTTCAACAACTTAATGATAATGGGCTACCAATAACTCACACTTCAGAAATACCCGATATTGCGCATCCTCTTGTTGATGCATGGTTGAACAAAGCAGCCGACCAGTTAAGACCGGTTATACTGCTGACCAGAGCTTGGTTTGATCCTGACTGTATTATTCTTGGTGGTGCAGCCCCTGAGTTTTTATCTAATGCACTAATTGAGAGAATCGGATTAAACAATAGATGGAAAAACTTAGATTTTAATGACGATTGCACCCAATTCTTCCTTGCTCCCACTCGTGTGGGCAAGCATCTCAACACTTATGGTGCTTGTATGCTTCCGGTTTTTAAAACGCTAGAACTGTGATATGTTAATTTGCACTTAAATCTGATCCACTATTTGCATTAAAAAGTGATCCACCTAAGTAAGTTTATTTTAGACTACATTTTTAATGTTAATTTCTACTTGGTTTTCTCCTTCGATTTCTTTTTTGATTCCTTAAATCGATAGCTGTCGTTACCCGTTTCAATGATGTGACAGTGGTGGGTCAGTCGATCCAGTAATGCAGTTGTCATCTTTGCATCCCCAAATACTTTCGACCATTCCGTGAAGTTGAGATTGGTGGTAATGACGATACTGGTGCGCTCGTAGAGTTTACTGAGTAAATGGAACAGCAATGTTCCCCCCGCTTGGCTAAAAGGGACATACCCTAGTTCATCCAGTATGACTAAGTCGCAGCTCACTAATCGATTAGCAAGGCGACCCACATGACCTGCTTGTTTCTCCTGTTCAAGCGCATTGACGATTTCTATGGTTGATAGGAACCTAACCCGCATTTGGTGATGCTGTATGGCTTGTACGCCTAACGCCGTCGCTAAGTGAGTTTTCCCTGTGCCTGGCCCACCAACGAGTACGATATTTTGACTGTCTTTGATAAACTCACAGCGATGCAGACCTCGTATCAGATACTCATCGACCGCACTCTCACTAAAGTCAAAACCGTATAAATCGCGGTAAACAGGGAACTTTGCAGCCTTCATTTGATAAGCGATGCTGCGCACTTCACGATCTGCAACTTCTGCTTTTAGCAAGGTTTCAAGGATGGGTTGAGCCTGTTGGTAAGCTGGAGCATTTTGAGAGGCAAGCTCAATGATACTGCTAACCATTCCGTGAAGTTTGAGTGTCTTTAATGTACTTAATAACGCTTCATTGTGCATGACGTTTACCTCTTAATTCATCATATCGCGACGCATCACTGGTTGGTTCGGTAACCAGCCTTAACCCTTGAGAGACGGTTACTGGTGCGACTGGTGAAGGATTGAGTAAGCGGCTTAAACAGTTTATGACGTGTTGCTTTGATGGTGTCCCTGCTTGAAGTGCCATGTCGATGGCTTGCTCTACGAGCTTTTTGTCGTGGTGAAGAACTAGTGACAAGACTTCGACCATTTCCTTATCACCACCTTCACGTTGCAATAATATGGACTGCAAGTGTTTAAAGCCCTCAGGAAGTAAGTGAAACGGCGCCCCATTACGTATAGAGCCAGGCTTACGCTGAGCAACCAACAGGTAATGTCGCCAGTTATAAACAATATGTGGAGGTTCATGCCTTGGATTAAATACTCTTTGGTGCTCAGCGATTGGTAGGCCTTCTGCCACCAAGACGATGTTATCTGGATAGGCATGCAGGCTGACTCGTCGGTTTGCGTAACTTGCAGGCACTGAGTATTTATTTCTGTCGAAGTTCACCAAACAGGTAGAAGAGACTCGTTTACTTTGCTCGATAAAACCATCAAACGGTGCGGTGACTTTCATTAAGTAAGAGCGCTCACTTAACCACATTTGCTCTATGCTCATATCACGATATTGAGGGTGTTTTCGCGATTGCCAGTCCAGCAAGCACTGAGCTTCAAGCCACTCATTAAGCTCTTCTAACGTTTTCACCCGAGGAGCACGTTGCCAGATAATGGAACGTACATCGCGCACGTTCTTCTCGATTTGCCCTTTTTCCCAACCTGCGGCTGGGTTACAGAAGTCGGCTTCAAACAAGTAGTGACTGACCATTGTTAAAAAACGACGATTCACCACTCGTTCTTTGCCTTTTTTCACTGCATCAACCGCGGTTTTCATGTTGTCGTAGATACCCCGCTCAGGAACGCCTTGGAACACGCGGAAGGCGTGGTTATGAGCATCAAACAACATTTCGTGACTCTGAGAATAATAGGCGCGAAGCAGGAAGGCACGGCTATGACTGAGTTTAAAGTGAGCAACTTGTAGCTTTGTTTTGTGACCATTGATATAGGCCCAATTTTCTCCCCAATCAAACTGAAAGGCTTCACCAGGGGCAAACTCTAGCGGCATATATGTGCGCTTTGTGGCGTCGAGTTTTTGTTCTTCCCGCCATTTGCGTGCGAATGAAGCGACTCTGTCATACGAGCCGCTATAGCCTAGAGGAATGAGGTCTTGAAAAAGGTTTTTGACCGTTTTTCTCTGCTTTCTCGGTTGCTTCATTTCTCGTTTGAGCCAAGAAGTCAGTAGTTCTTCAAACTCATCGAGTTTTTTCAATGAATGTCGCTTTGGATAAACAGCTACAATGGTTTGATCTTTTAAATAACGTTTAACGGTATTTCTGGACAATCCAGTGCGTCTGGCTATTTCCCTTTGCGACATTCCTTCGCGGAAATGCCAGCGACGAATAACACTTAATAAGGACACGTCAATCACTCCACATTCTCCTGCGCAGACTTAGCAGGAATTAGGTTAGATTATGTGGATCAGTTTTCGGTGCAAATCAGGGGGTGAAGTGGATCAGTTTTGGATGCAATCTAACACTTCTTGTACTGTTGATTTAGGATAGATAGAAGTTAAAGAAGCTAGCCTGGTTTTGACACAAAATTGGGAACCTATAAGCTATACGTAATGTCGCTAAATAAAACTGAAATCTGTAACTGAATCCCACAAAGCATGGTCACCAGATGGTCACAATTGTGACCATCTGTGCCTAATTAGGTATAGTTCAGTGAATATTTGACGCATAAATATGCAAAATTGAAATAGGGAGACTTGGTGGAAGCTAGGTAAACCCTAGAAACAACAAAGCCCGCTAAAAAGCGGGCTCTGAATAAAACTTGGTGGGTCTAGGCGAACTCGAATCGCCGACCCCTACCATGTCAAGGTAGTACTCTAACCAACTGAGCTATAGACCCAAATTTTTGTTCTCATGCATCGATGATGCATCAAAATGGTGCGTCCGAGTGGACTCGAACCACCGACCCCCGCCATGTCAAGGCGATACTCTAACCAGCTGAGCTACGGACGCATATCTTGTGAACGAGGTGGATATTAACGGCTGTTTTTCTATGGTGCAAGTCTATTTTCTTTATTTTTGAGCCAGTTGGCGTATCTATCGCCAGCTTGGTTGTTTTTCGTTCTTTCTGGCGATTTTTTAATAAAACATCTAATCAAGTAAAAGCGTGGCACAGTTTACGATACCTGATTTATAAGTTATGTGAAACCAACTATTGATTCGATTTAATTATCTCGTACTATGGCTATCACTATTATAACTATGCAATATGGTGAAACGCGCATGGATGCAAGGCTTTTCAATCAGACTCATCACTTACGAGCTTCCGTTCTCTGTGCTTTAAGTTTACTGCTCACTACTGTCGCACTGTTCTTCACTATTTTTAATATTTTTTATACTCATAGTTATGAGTTAGCTGCATTGGAGTTCATATTCATGTGCTACTCCACCTATGTCTATATGAAGGCAAAACAAAGTTCTCACTCGCTTATCCATATCTACTTATATGTTTACTTTCTTATTCTCATTATAGGTGTCGGTACTTTCATACAACCGCTTGCCAATGGTCTATTTTTTTGGACAAGCTTCTTCCCTATTCTGCTTTATCTATTAATGGGGGTTAAGCATGGAAGAATTGCGGCAGGTGTTACTCTAACTATACAGTTGATCAACGTTTATTATCGATCGTCATCAAACGATGTGTACAACACTATACCGATGATGGTTAATCTGACTTTTTGCTACTGTGTGATATGGACTGTCGCGCACATTTTGGAATCCAACAGAAAAGACACCGAAAACTCATTAAGGTACTTGGCATCAAGAGACACATTAACGGGTGCTCATAATCGATTAGCGCTTATTCATACTTATGCTCACTTTGAACAATATAAAAGTGACACATCACTATGTCTGTTAGTGATAGATCTTGATTACTTCAAACAAGTGAATGATACCTATGGTCATGATGCCGGTGATAAAGTGCTTATCGAGTCTGTGCATTTAATGTCCAACGTTGTTGGAGATGACAACCTCTATCGTATTGGAGGCGAAGAGTTTTGTGTAACCTTGTTTGACCACGATATCGAGCAAGCTGAGCACATTGGAGAAAAGCTTCGTCAATGTATCAACCAACACCTCTATTCATATGGTGATAAACGTATCGGACTTACTTTAAGTGTCGGTATTTGTAAATATAGAGATGGTGATAAGCTGGAGGCTTTGCTGAAATTAGCAGACGTTGAGCTTTATCGAGCAAAGAAAAATGGCCGAAATCAGGTTAGAATATGTCAGACGGATGAACATCTCCAAGAATCCTCAGAGCTTGCCCGTCAAAACTCTTGATTGTCATCATCAAATTCATACACCACATTATAATTTTCGGTATAAGTACAATGAGGTTGTCGGCTACAAGTAAAGAAGCGACGGCCTTTAAAGTCACCCTGACTGGCAATTTTAATGATCATTGGGCTACCACACTTCTTACAAAATCGCACTTCTTTGTCGGTTTCGATCAAATCGATATGGGCGGCTAATAACCTTCGTAGCTTACTGACTTGGTAGCTATATTTAATATTGGCGCCAATTAAAGGAATGCTCGCTGACTTGCACACATGTATAAGCAACTTTTCTCTTTCAACTTTGCCTTTATATAGCTCTTTGCCATTATCAAGTTCAATGATCACTCTAGGTTCAAATGTTCTCGGGTCACAGACAACGAAATCGAAGTAGCTTTTGGCAATACGGCCATTGGCAATGAACCACTGTTTTTTATTAAGTTTTGTACTAGGTGAGACCACATTCGACATACAGACTTTGGCCAATACAACAGCATGATCACCTACGGCTGATTTTAACGCGTTGTAAAACGTGCTTTCAGAAGCATTCAATAACACGCTTTTTCTCTTGTAGCTGTAGTCTTTTGTATCATCATGTTTAATTACATATTTTTGAATGAATATGAAAAAAATGACGAGCAGTGCCACAATGATAAAAATATTGGTCATACGATAAAAGCTATCCTGATGTGATTTTACATACCCTTCATACTTGAAGCTGTAGCGGTGTTGGCTACATTCGCTCACCCAAATCACATAGTTTATCTATGCTCATGGGGATGAACTCACTTGCCACCTACCTGCAACTTCAAGTTGTTTGGGTATAACTCATTAATTAATAAACGAAGTTCTACCAATTGGCTAGTTTATTGCTATAGATTTGTCGAAGAGGGTGACGTAATCCACAGGGTAAGCTTCGTCAAGGCGAGAGTAGACGCAACTGATGTCATATTCAAATAGAAAAAGCTCGCCGAAGCGAGCTTTTAATTATACATGTTCTACTTGAAGCCGCAGCGATGTTGGTTACGTTCTTTCACCCCAATCACATAGCATGTCTATGCTCATGGTGATTCACTCACTTACCGCCTACCTGCAACTCCAAGTAGTTTGGCTATAGCATGAAGATCAATCGATCAATAACAGACGCCCAGTTAATGCAGGAACGCTTATTGTCGTTGTGCCAAATTGCGTACCAATTACTTCTTCACTCATTAAATCAATCAATTGAGTTGTCGATTTGATCAACCCCATATCAAGGTTCAAGGTTCGCTCTTCCGTACTGGTATTGAGTACATTAAGGATCTGCTCATCTCCATGCACTTTAAGATCAGCATACAGAGTGTCATCAATCCACACATTGCGTCGTTCACCTTTGGCTAAAGAAGGATACTGACTGCGTAATAACATCAATTTACTGACACTGCTCTTCAGTGCTTGTTGCTGTGGTGAAAATAAAACCGCATCAACTTTACCGCTAGAGCGAGCAACGTGGTCATCACACAAACCTAAAACTGCACAATCTTGAGTTACTTTTGCCGCGAATTTTTCTATTTCATCACCTATTTCTTCTCCATAATAAAGCGTGATAGGGCCAGAATAAGCAGCAAGGAAACTGAACGCGGCTTGGTGACGAGCGTAATAGTCTCCCAGATTACCTCGTTGAATAAGGTCACCAAAGCGCACCAAGTCATGGTTACCCAGCATTAAATTTGGCATCGCATGGTAAGGGGATTTCGCTCGGCTATTCCAGCTTGCCTCTAGGCTTCTAGCGCTACCGCTTGATCCAGATTCTTCCACTGCTAATGCTTGCACTAAACCATAGCGTAATGGGAAGTTAAATGCAGAAGAGAGCGCTGGATTAGCATCACTACCATAAACCGTTTGGGTAATATCATTCGCACCTTGCCACACTTCACCAACCATATAGCCGAGAGTGCCCCATGATTTACCTGCATTGAAGTTATCTCTCGAGGCTTGTTCAACTGCCGCACGCAGGGTTCGCCACGTATCAAGCGGAACTTGATAAGCTTGATCTAAACGCCAACCATCAACACCAAATTCACGAATCCAATAGGTGGCAACTTCACTAAAGAAAGCTTCACTCGCTTGGTTTGGATAAGTCACTAACAGCCCCGGATAACCGCTTTCGCCGCTGTGAAGTTGCGGTAATTTCCCGCTTGGTGACGCTTTAACACCGACAGCGCTAGTGTGACCAAATACACCATCTAATAATACGTACAACCCTTTTTGATGCGCTTTGTCGATGAGTTCTTTGAGTTTGGCATTGCTGCCAAAATTTGGATCGACATTAAAGTAGTCACAAGCAAAATAACCAGTTGCATCAAGCTTATCATCCCCATTTTGGCCTGCACAGGAGTCAAAGACTGGGGTTAACCATAATGCATTGACATTGAGGCTCGCAATGTAATCCAAACTATTAATGATGCCTTGTAAATCTCCACGGTGGTGGGAATTTCCATAACCCACGCCATAATCAGCGTTTGAGTCTCCATCAACAAACGATTCCACCATCACTTGATAAATGCGTAAATCACACGCAGGGTTAGTATCTTGATAACAGGCATAATCAATACCGGTATCTGACACCTCAACCACCAATTGTGACGCATTTGATGCATCCAGCGTAAATTTCCAAACGCCTTGCTCAGTCACAGTCAACTTGATATTGCCGTTGCCCGCATCTTCCAGCATTGCCGAACCATTTGCGCTGCTAAATCCACCAAAACCGAGATTTAAAGTGCTCCAATCTTCAGAGGCAATTTTAAATTCGTATACGCCAGGCGTTAAATAGCCTTCAAATGCGTAGAGACCATTTTGCTGATAAGTTAATGGATTAGTGAGCCCCCAACCATTCATCGAACCGCGAACATACACTGATGTTGTGCCGTAAGGTGCAACGTCAACGGGTGGAGTTTCGACGCTCAGCCCGGCTCCTTGTTCGCCTTGTTGTGGCATAACAAAAACGGCCGCGGTTAAAGCTGGAACAGTAAAACGACCATTATCAAAGCGACTCTCTTTGACTCGTGCATCCTGCGAAGTTATAAAGCTCGGGTGAAGTTCAAAGCGCTGCGCATTCGGGATCACAACACTTTGCTCTGCGGTATTCGCGTTGATCGCAACCACTATCGCCTCTACGTTTGGATCCAGATCCACACCAGCTGAAATACCATCATTAACCGACATCACTATCATGCCAGGCTGAGCATTTGGCCCCGTATTATGGAAGCGCACGCGGTTCAATACCTCTTGCTCTGAAATCAGTTTAAGCAGCGGTGTTTGCGCACGAATCGAGAGTAATGCTTTGAACGCGTTATCTGTCCACGCAATATCTTGTGGTGATGCCACCGTGTTAGGGTTGGCAATCACACTTTGAATTGCGCTCCAGTTGGCTTGATCTTTATCAGCCCTAGGCAATCCCACATTCCAGTTATTGCTCTGCTTGCTAAAATCAACGCGATTGTACCAATCACCACTATCGTAGCTATCACGCGCCATCGATTTTGAACGAAGTAACTCAGAGCCCATGTGGAAGAAAGGTACGCCTTGCCCTAGCATCACCGGAGCAAGACCGATGATTTGCATTCGCGCTCTGTCAGCCGAACTAGTTTCCGGTTTCGCTTTATACTGGTTAAAATCCCACAATGTTTGATTATCGTGCTTGGAGACATAGTTGATCGACTCTTGCGGGTCGAGCGTATAGGCTGCGCCTTGGCCACCGTATTGGAAATCTCGGCCAAGTACCGTCATGCCACTCGCTGTTTGCAAAGGATAGGTTTGTAAGTTTCCTGCCATACCATAACGAATTAAATCCATTTTAGATTTCAATTCATCATTAAAGCGATCGCCAGCGTTAGCAAAACCCGGGGTAGTTAATAGTGCATCTCCGCTGTCAAAAGGACCACCACCACGTACACCATCGCGCAATCGATCGTTATAAGTACCAATACCCGTTCCAGCCATTGGCCACTGCGTCGCATTTTCGCCTCTTGCGCCATTAGCAACTTCACCAAAGTTCCAACCCTCACCATAGAACCAAGTGTCAGGATCAACCGACTTCGCCGCGTCATAGATGGCCAGCATACTGGACTTCATCAAGTGGCCCATCAGATCAAAGCGGAAACCGTCAATTTTGTAGTCTTGCGCCCACATCATTACGCTATCGGCAACTAACTTCTCAAACATACGGTTTTCTGAAGCAGTATTATCACAGCAACTTGAGTTTTCAACCGCACCAGTAATTGGATTCAAACGGTGGTAATAACCGGGAACCGCTTTATCCAACACGGATTTATCATACAAGCCTGACGAATAGGTATGGTTGTAGACCACATCTTGCACCACTCTAAATCCAAGTTGATGCAGTTTTTGCACCATTTGGCGGTACTCTTTCACCCGTGACACACCATCACTTTGCACTGCATAACTTCCTTCAGGTGCACTGTAATGGAAGGGATCATAGCCCCAGTTGAAGCTATCTAAAGGCCGTACATCCGCCAGTAAAGCTTGCGCTTGTGGCGTATTCGGATCGGTATTTTCCAACAGCGAAAGAATGGTCGCGTTCATTGACGTGCCATCAGAACACAATGAGGCTTGCGGATTAATGCCACACAATTTTGCTACCGTGTCATTAAGATCAACCCGTTTTTCCACCTCTTCTGGAATAGAGGCTAAATCGTAACTCGGCAACAGGTGAATAGTGGTTAAACCGGCTTGTTTTAAACTTTTTAGTTGTGCAACGCTGTCTCGCTCCTCTTCCAAAAAGGCGAGGTATTTGCCATTGTATGCCGCTGTTCCTTGATTATCACTGTTACTAAAATCGCGAATGTGCAATTCATAAAGAATGTTATCTTCAGGATGGCTCAGTTTAGGGATGGCTTGGTTATCCCAACCATCCGGTTTTGATTCAGCCGCAGTTAAGTCAACTAATTGCGAATAGAGACTAGATGTGCTGAGTGATTGCGAATACGGGTCGGTAATAGTCATCCATTCAAGTTGCGCCGTTTTCGGATGATAAGCTTGTACGCGATAGCGATAAAAACTGTTTTTAAGTGCGCTATCACCTTGGTAGTGCCAAATACCCGTGGTCGGATCTTCGACCATCGGCTGCGGAGAGCGACTACGAAGAGTTTTATCTTGCTCATAAAGATAAAGCTCTACCTGCTGTGCGGTTGGAGCCCACAATGCAAAGTGCGCACTATTACCATCTATCCAAGCACCAAGTTTCGCTTCATCCGCATCATGACTACCCGCCGTATAAAGATTATCAACGACACCGGGGATCTGCACTTTTGTTGCAACAAGCACTTTACCTTCAGTATCTCGAGCGACTGCAATCATTTGTGTTTTCAACAATGCTTTAGCTTGTTCGTCGTTCACATCCAGCGTAAATGCTGTTCGACCAGTTAAGTGTGGGAAGTGAGCATTGTTTGTCACCCCTGACAGCGCTAATGGATAATGGGTAAATTGCTCAGGATGAGCAATATCGCCATTGCCTTGTGCACGGCTCCAGAGCTCATAACTGGCCGCTTTGCTGTGATCAAACCACGCTAGTTGATTCACAGACAGCCAATGTGCTGCAGCGCCTTCGATGCTGACATTAACTTGCTCATTCGGAGAATAGTTCAGCGCCGTACTACCATGACGTGTATAAAGCGTATTACCCTTTACAAAATCAAGGATAAGATCATCGCTGCCTAGCGCTTTATCGTTACCACTGTGAACAATAAAATTCATGCAGTTGCCGTGTTCTGCTTTTAGTGGAATACGATACATCGCACCGTAAGTTGGATCAATTTCAGAGGCTAGATAAGGGTTACCCCAATCTACGCCATTGAGGGAAGACTCAGAGACTGAGTCACAACTACCGTTATTCCACAGATGTAGCCCCCAACCGTCATAATTATTGTCATCACGGAGGTAATAAATAATCGCTTCTTGATAACGTGGCGTTGGCTCAGTTGTCGAGTTATCTGCCTGTTTCGGCTGTGGGTCAATACTATCGGGGATACCATCACCATCGTCATCGCTAGAAGCAAAATCCCCTAACCCATCATTATTAGTATCAAGGCTTTCTAGGCGATCTCGCGGGAACACATCGTGTTGGTTGTTGACGCCATCGCCATCAATATCGTCATCTTCACTATCAGTAATGCCATCATTATCAAGGTCTGCCGGTTGATCGTTTTCATCATCAGCACTTGTGCCTAAAAGCTCTTCATCGGCGTTACTCCAACCATCACCGTCACGGTCATCATCTTCGACATCTGCTATACCATCACCATCGCTATCAACAGGGTGGCTAGAAGCGTTATAAGGGTCGGAACCTAATCGCCATTCGGTTTCATCTGACCAACCATCATTGTCATCATCCCTATCGGCGTGATCACCAATACCATCATGATCGGAATCAATACTCTCTTGAATATCATGGGGAAATAAATCGACTAAATCTGCGACGCCATCTCTATCATTGTCGAAACCAATGACTGGCTCACCATTTTCAAGCATCAACGTTTTATCACGAATATCCGTTTTATCTCGTTTGGCCTTTTTGATCTCATTACCAAATAACTGACTGGCTTTCTTTAACGTACTAGAAAGTTCAGGCAGTGTGGATTGCTCGATAGTAGAAGGTAATAATTGAGCCAGCGCTTTCGCCAACTGAGCAACAACAATGTTGTTATCGACGTAATCTGCTTTTATATCCAGTGTCGGGATGCGCAACGCTTTTTTCAGTTCTGCGAGTGCTTTTTTCTCTTTCTTGCCACGCTGCATCTGCACGCTAAGGTAGGTCGTAAAAGGGTTAATAACGGGGTAATTGGCAGGAGCCGTCATGACATAACTACGCGCCGTTTTCACCGCTGGTATGTCCTGATCAACGCTTTCCCCTTTAGTGACCGATACCATCAGGTAATGATTTTTTATATCACCGTGCAGACCTTTGACATTAATTTTCGCGATACCATTGTCGTCGGTATAAGCCTGCGGTTCGCCTTGATCAAATTGGTGATTGCTATTTACATCTAGCCAAACATGAGCATTAGTTAAATACCCATCCATGACTTGAACTTCAAGCGAGTCATTACAACCCGCTAGCATACCAATTGAAGCAAACGCTAAAGTCATTCTTGTTAGGTTTGTTTTCATTGTTGAAATCCGTGTTTTAACGTTATTGCTAGTCCTGCTCTCACTACTGGCAGAAAACCATTGAGTCAGTAGATGTATGACTACACTTACCTAAGTTAACGTTATAATTACGACACCACTCATTACCTCACCCTTGCTTCGCTATGTTTAGGGCGTAGAGCTAAAGGATGAGAGTCAAAACACAGAGTTCAATCACAATCAGGACAAATGAGATGAAAGGTAAACATCGGAATTTTGGGAAAAACGTGATCTGAAATACAAACCGTAGAATGAGGATCAAGTGAAGATGAAAGATTATTACATTTCAACCAATGTAATAGAGTTTGATCTTAGTCCCATCAACCACTTAGCCTGTTTAGTTAAGAAAGGGGTAAATTTATTCAGGCAATCGCAAGGGAATAATCGTCCTATTTTCAGGATGAAGAGCATCTAGGCTATGACGCCAATGTTTATCAATTAGCTTATTCATTAACCCGCTGCTTCTTGCCTTAATCAAAGCGCGCTCTATGATCGGTTTGTAGGGTTTCGTATCTTGACTAAGGTAAAAAATAAAGTCTCTTTGATATTGCAATATCAAACGTTGCTCGATAGCAAGGTAAGGGTAAGATTCCGCCTCATAGGAGATCTCATTCATTCCTCTCGGAAAATAATGGATAGGACCTTCTACCGATAATTTCCGGTATAGCCCCCGCCACTCTCCGTCTTGTTCATAAACGTGAAGGTTATTTGCTCGCCATACGTCGACATCGTACCAACTAATACCGAGCCCTGCCGTTAAACCTGAACGCTGTAAATCATTCAAAGTGTGGATCTGTTCAAAGGTGCTTTGTAGCTGTGGCGGAATTAACAATATTCTTTGCCCAATAAGCCCATTGGTCAGAGGTACGTTGACTGATGGATACTGCGCGTCGCGATCTTTGGTTTGAAGTAACCACATTACGGACAACTGATTATTTTCAACCATTTTAGTAATACGCTTTTGCGGAATACTCTTCTCCGTTGCCACAACATTGGCATTAATACCATCCGCTTTAAGTGCTTCAATAAGCAATTCGTGATAATAAGCGTGACCATTATCTTGCAGCGTAGGTAGACGTAAGGTTAGGACACGCTCATGTGCAAACACTTGAGTACTAAAACAAACCAATAAAAGAGAAACCCATTTCATAATGCCATCCAAAGCCGTTAACTATTTCAACTATAGCTCGCTTATGGGGAAATATGGTTTGTTTAGCGAGGGATAAAATACTTTTTCAAGCACTTAATAGATTTGAGCACAATTTTGCAATAAAAGTGGAGCATTGCAGCAATAGGCCTCAAACAGAGGCCCATAAAAGCTGAGATAACGAGCAATTACTCGAAGATATATTTATCCATCATCGTCACCATTTTACCAATTTCTGGTTTGGTAATGGTGTCATTCGCGCCTAAAGTCAGTGCCTTAGCTCGGTTATCCTCACTCATCAATGATGAGAACATGACAATTGGGGTATCACGATACGCATCATTCTCACGTAGACGTTTAAGTAAATGCATACCGTCCATGCGTGGCATCTCTACATCAGTAACGATCGCGTCAATCAATTCTGAAACCGCCATGTTTTCGGCTTTAGCAACACGTTCAATGTCCATTAATTTTTCGTAAGCTTCACCACCATCTTTACAGGCGATAATGTTATAACCCGCTGAACTCAACGTATCTTGGATTAAACTACGAATAAACGCTGAATCATCAACAACCATAACGGTTTTAGCATTACGTTTATTGACCATTTTTTGATTCAAATCAACAGAACGATCCACCTTGACGTCGTATTTTTCCATACTCAATTCAGGGTTGATATCGGCAATAATTTTCTCAAAATCCAAGATCATGATCAGGTTACCGTCTTTACGTACCACGGCCACTACACAGTCTTGTTCACCAGCTTCAAGAAATTGGCTCGGTGATTCAACATCATTCCAAGAAATACGATGAATACGGCTAATACTGTCAATTAAAAAGCCATTAGTCATACGGTTAAAATCCGTCACGATAACAAATTTTCGTTCTAATGTTTGACTCGTCGGTACACCCAACCACCCCGCAAGATCTACCAACGGTGTGAGAACATCACGTGAAGAAAATACACCTATCATGTGGGGTTGTGCATTTGGGTAATCTGTTGTGTCAGGAACTTGTATCACTTCCCTTACTTTCGCAACGTTAATACCGTAATAACAGGTTTTCGTGCGTCCATCTGGCAGTACCTTTTCTAAATGAAACTCAATGATTTCAAGTTCGTTGGTACCACTTTCAGTTAAAATTGTACTACTTGGGTTACTCATACTGGTCACTAATCTTAAAGGTGGTTATCTGTATTTGTTTAGTATGGCTTGATATCGATTCACGCCATCATCATTATTGGTATTTTTAACTTTATCAATACCCTTTTGTAAATCGTCTAACAGGACTTGGTCCACATTTTTGTTAAAAGCATAGTAAAGTAATCCCTGTTTTAAGACATAAACCGTTTCAAACTGATCTGTTTTGTATCCCGCTTGCTTAATCCACCAATGCGCAGATCGTTCATCATAAGCAATTAAATCAATACGTTTTTTTATCAACAGTTCTGTCAACATGGTGACATTGGTCGATTCTTGCATTGATTCCCTAGGAACGCCATATTGAAGTAATAATTGTTCGCCAACATCATCTCTTATGATACCAATTTTATATGATGTGATTTCTAAAGGTTCTTCTAGCGTAATATTACTTCCTTTACGCGCAATGATCGTCACTTTAATATTATCAATCGGCCCAACCCAATGAAATAGATCTTCCCGATGTTCGGTTCTGGTTGTAGAAAAAAGCACTGCATCTTTTTTCAAAATAGCAGAGCGATACGAACGAGCCCATGGTTGCAAAACGACTTGACTGAGTAAAACCTCGTGCCCAGACAAAGTGGCAGCTTCTTGGAGTAAATCGACTGAAATCCCCGTCACAGCGCCTTGATCAACAAAATTAAAAGGCGGATAAGATTCCGTATAATAAGTCAGACTTTCAAGGCCACTCGAATGTACGGGTATCACGTTGAACATGTTCAACAAAACGGTAAGTAGAATAAAACGCATAGTTTTTAGTGTGCTCATTCTTTACTTCATGTAACGTTATCTGCCTTTTGTTCTTAAACTTTAGATGTACTTCGAAAAGTCGTCTAATTAATCGCAAATTTCTACGAATATAAAAACATCATGAGTTAAATAATAAATGAAGCTGATAATGGAAATTCCCACGAAACAACAGCTAAGTAACAACTTTACCTATACTTACATGCTGTTGAAAAAGACTCCTCTAATAGAGCCTGCTATCTCATCACTTTTTTATAGCAACGCTCAGGCCTTCCAACAGTGCCATAATTTAAATCTGCCTCTAATTCACCACCACTAATCAAATACTCAAGATAGCGCCTTGCTGTGGTTCGACTAGCTCCAATCTGCTCTCCGGCTTCGTCGGCCGTTAGACTGCAAGGCTCGTTAAATAAATAACGTATTTTATCCAAGGTGACTGAATCGATACCTTTAGGTAAACGACGGTGAACCGATGATTCACCTGAGCTTGCGGTTAACATTTTGTCGACCAGCCCCTGATCTAGGTCGGTGGCAGAGCCAAGCTCGCTTTGCTGAATTTGGTACTTCTTCAATGCAGATTCTAAACGTGGAAACATCACCGGTTTGAGAAGGTAATCCACAACACCACCGCGCATTGCCTGTTGTAATGTTTCAACATCACGAGCAGCGGTGATTAAAATGACATCACATCCTTGGTTATTGCCACGAACTTGTTGCAGAATGTCGAGCCCCGTGCCATCTGGTAAGTAGACATCCAATAAAACTAAATTCGGTTTTAATAGCTCTAATTGCATCACGGCTTCAGCCTGTGTCGTGGCTATGCCAACCACATCAAAACCGCTGATTTGTGTCAGGTAGCGATGATGCAATTGCGCAATAGCAATATCATCTTCAATGATCATGACACGGGTATTCATATTTGTTCTTCCTTAGGTAAATAAACGGTCACTCTTGTACCAAATGTTTTGTTGCTCTTCATTTCAAGACAGCCTTGATAACGATCGGTCAATTGTTTCACTAAATACAGACCAACACCTCGGTTATGAGAAGCTTTACTCGACACCCCTTTTTTCCACAACATCTCTGGTGACCATTGCTCAGGTAAACCACACCCTTGGTCATTCACTTCAAGGATGATTTCATTGCCGTAGTCGCCAATAGAGACCTCTATAATACGCCGCTCTTGGGTAATTCGTTGTTCAGTTCGAATAGCAGTAAGTGTGGCATCAAACGCATTATCAATGAGATTGCCCAACAAGGTGACGATATCCTCAGCGTTGATCCTGTTAGGCAAAGGTTCTAAACGCGAACCTTCTTCCACAATCAATTCCAGCCCTAACTCACGTGCTCGTTCCGTTTTTCCTAGCAACATTCCGGCTATCAGCGGGTCTTTCACCGTTTCTCTTAAAAACTCGATAAGCTGTTGGTAGTGAGCGGTTTCTTGTCCAATCAACTGTTGTACTGCTTCTAACTCACCCATTTGCACTAATCCACTGATAGTATTGAGTTTATTTCTATGTTCGTGAGTTTGTGAACGCAACATTTCTGCATACTCTTTGGTTTGCGATAATTGCTCGGTCAATTCGTTGATCTCGTCCCGCAGACGGAAACTAGACACCGCACCAACAACTTTTCCATCAACCGTTATAGGACTACGATTCGCAATTAAACGCTGTTGATTCAGAAACAGTTCAATGTCGTTATCCGGCAGGCCACTTTCAATAACTGTCATCAAGTCACTTTGCGGCAACGAAAGAGAAAGCGCTTTATTGAGCGCGGTTTCTCTATCAATACCTAAAATGTCGCAAGCACTCTTGTTAATGGAACGAAGAATACCTTGATGATCAATACTTAAAATACCCTCTTTCAAGGTACTCATAGTCACATCGAGCTCTACATACAAGCGCCCGATCTCTTCTGGCTCAAAACCTAAAATTGCTTTTTGAAAACGTCGAGACGCGTAGCTCGATACCACTGCATTGGCGGCAACAACCAACAGTGCCATTGCAATAAGATAAATTAAAAAGGGTTCTATGCGATCTTGTAAACGTTCAATTAAATAACCGACAGAGACAACACCAATAATCTGACCTTCTGCATTAAATACCGCGGCCTTGCCCCGAACCGACTTACCTAATGAGCCTTGTGCAAAAGAGACATATGACTGACCTTGCACCAAGGCTTGTTCGTTATCGCCTCCTTTCATCGGTAAACCAATGCGTCCATCAATGGGATGTACCAAGCGAATACCATTTTGATCGCCAATTACGATGAATGCCGCGCCAATAAGTTGTGTTAATTCTCGAAATCGTTCTTGGTGCTCACTGCCACTGGCTGATTCAATCATAGTAACGACACTCGGTGACTGTGCTAAAAACGATGCAACACCGAGAGCTTTTAACCCCATTTCTTGTTCTTGTTCGTGCTTGATATAGACAAACCCTGCTGCAACTAATAGCAGTAATTCGATAAGTCCAGACAAGGTCATGATAATCAGCATCCGTTTACGAAAGCTGATACGACTCCAAACCATATTGATCTCCTTTCGCCGAAAAACAACACTAATTTAACATTCAATCGAAAAAAGAAAGAGATATCTGTGAACACAGCGGTACATTGAGGATACTAAAAGGTTGATGAGTGTTTGCGATGCAATATCAACCACCCACAATAAGCATCAACACACATAAAATGTTGTGATTATTTTTTTGTGATGAGTATCACGCCGAATTTAGGTATTTTTTAGTTCATCACTGCATATGACTTGTATACTTAATGAGCAAAAACGATGAGGTAGTGGCAGAACACACCTCGTTGGAGATAGCCCTATAATAACCATACCAATTGCTATCGATCGATTCACAACATTGTCAGAAGGAAACTTACAATGAAACGCGATGCCTTTGGAATTTGCCTTTCTCGGGACATGCTGTTTGATAACCTGCATTCAACATTCACACACGTAAGAGCTTATGAACTCAAAACGGAGTCGAATGAAGACCTAAGGGTGTTACTCGCTTTCCCGCAGATGTCTGGAAAAGATGTCCTCTCCACAATGCAAGGTAGCCAAAAACTTGAATGGAGAGCCGATTACTTTTGCCCATCTCATCATAAGCATTGAATTTTATTGAGATGCATTCCGTGCTAGTGTCTATAATTCACGCCACTAGTCGGCATTTCAATCATAAAAGTGCTGTTGACTTAGACAGCAAATAATTAGAGTATCAGCTCTAATTATTACAATTCGAGCTTAGCATGAAAGCGAAAACCATCACTCTTGTACTATCTGCATTATTTGGCGCAGCTTCCTCTTCTCCGTTTGCTGCGCCGATCTCCTTCCAACAAGCGTGGGAACTTTTGCAAGAAAGCAATAATTCTCTTGCTGCTGGTCGGGCCAACGTGGAACGTTATCAGCACATCAAAAATTCCACAAATAATTTAAACCTACCTTCCGTAACTCTAGGCGCAAACTATACACGTTTGGATCAAGATATCACGCTATCTGGAAAACAGATCTTCGATAGCACAGGGCAATCTATTTCCCCTTCTTTACCTCCAATTTTCGGACCTATAATTGCTAGTGCCGGCGCAATAACATCAACCATTGCTGAACGCGATATTTTTAGCTCTTCGATCCGAGCTGTTTGGCCTATTTTTACTGGCGGACGAATTGATGCCGCGCAGTCAGCAGCTGAAGGTCGGCAAGAAGAGGCACAAAGCCAGTTAGCGATGGAGACTCAAGCACGCTATGAAGATCTCAGCAAATACTACTTCAGTGTGTTGCTGGCAAAAGAAGTGTTAATAACACGCCAAGCCGCAGAATTGGGGCTAACTAAACATCGTGATAATGCGCTGAAACTTGAGCAACAAGGTCAAATTGCACATGTCGAACGTTTGCAAGCAGAAGCTTCTCTCGATAAAGCGATTGTAGAGCGCAAGAAAGCGCAAAAGAACTTAGATATTGCACAGAGTGCTTTGACACAAATTCTGGGTCAAAATGAAAAAGTTGAGCCCAATGGTTCACTGTTTATTAATAGCAGCTTGCCTCCTCTTTCGATTTTTGTTGATCAAACACTGAACACTTATCCAGGACTTGCGTTACTTGAAGCAAAGGAAAAACAAGCCAACAGTTTAATGAAAGCTGAAAAAGGCAAATACTATCCAGAAGTTTATCTTTATGGAGATTACAACCTCTATGAAGATGACTCACTGGCCAGCCAGTTAAAACCAGATTGGTTAGTGGGTGTCGGGGTCAATATTCCTTTGATCGAATCTTCTGGCCGTAGTGATCAAGTCAAAGCCGCCCATAGCGCTATCTCGCAAGTAAAGTATTTAAAAGCACAAGCTAAACAAGATTTGAGTGTTTTGGTTGAAAAAACCTACCTCGAAGCAGAACAAGCCTTAGAAGAAGCTACCGGATTAAATTCTAGCTTATCACTTGCCAATGAGAATTTACGCTTACGCCAAAAAGCTTTCAGCCAAGGCCTAGCAACGTCATTAGATGTCGTCGATGCCGAACTGTACCTAGCGAGCATTAAAACTCAGCGCTCATTGGCCAGCTTTAACTACCTACTCTCTTTGAACAAATTATTGGCACTAACCAGCGAAATGAATACGTTTCCTAACTACAAACAATCAGCAATTCCGTTAAATACAGCATTAACCAACCCATCAATTGATCAAAAGGATGCCTTATGAAAGCCGTAAAACCAACATTGATTGCTCTCTCAGCTATCATTGCGATCTCTTGGGTGGGTTATCGCTTTTATCAAGCTTATCAACCAGAGCCGATTCGTTTACAAGGTCAAATTGAGTCAGAGCAATACAGCATTTCTTCAAAAGTGCCAGGTCGTATTGACCAAGTTTTGGTGCGAAAAGGTGACATTGTCGAACGAGGACAGCTTATTTTTACACTGCATAGCCCAGAAATTGAAGCCAAATTAGAACAAGCGATTGCAGGGCAAAAAGCCGCGGGTGCATTAGCGAAAGAAGCTGAAAATGGTGCTAGAAACCAACAAATTCAAGCTGCTAAAGATCAGTGGCTTAAAGCCAAAGCTGCTGCTGATTTGATGGAAAAAACCTACTTGCGCGTTAATAACCTCTACCGTGACGGTGTGGTAGCAGAACAAAAACGTGATGAAACTAATACCCAATGGCAAGCAGCAAAATATACAGAAAGCGCAGCTTTTCAGATGTACCAAATGGCAAAAGAAGGAGTTCGCTCTGAAACCAAGCAAGCCGCTGCAGAGAAAGAACGCATGGCTGCGGGTGCTGTAGCAGAAGTTGAAGCGTACGCAGCGGATACCAAAATTGAAAGTTGGTTTGATGGTGAAGTCTCACAAGTGCTGTTAAAAAGTGGCGAATTGGCCCCACAAGGATTCCCAGTTGTTACCGTGGTAGATACCAAGCAGTCATGGGCGGTACTTAATGTCCGTGAAGATCAACTCAAGCACTTCCAGAAAGGAGCAACGTTTAATGCTTATATCCCAGCACTAGAGACCAACGTAGAGTTTCAAGTTGCTCATATTGCCGTGATGGGTGACTTCGCCACTTGGCGCTCGACTGATGCCTCTCAAGGCTTTGACCTACGTACATTCGAAGTTGAAGCGCGCCCGACAACGCAAATTGAAGGACTGCGTATGGGCATGAGTTTAGTAGTTGAGTTATAAGCCGTATGTCAATTCAACCTCGTTCACAGTGGCCTTTACTGCGTCATGACCCTTGGTTATTGTCGTGCCTAACCTGGGTGCCCATTGTATTGGCATTCAGTATTTGGTGGATCTTTTCACAAGGCATTGCTCGTGACTTACCGATTGGCGTCGTAGATTTATCTCATAGCCAACTATCACGGCAATTAGTGAGGGAGCTTGATGCGACCTCTACCCTAACGGTTGAGAAACACTATCAAGACGTTAGTCAGGCTAAAGCTGCGCTTATTGAAAGCGATATTTATGCGTACGTTGTCATTCCGTATGGTTTCGATAAATCCATCATGCGTGGTGAACAGCCACAAGTTTCCACCTTTTTTAATAGCCAATATATTTTGGTTGGCAAGTTAATCAATTCTGCTGTTGTACAAGCTCAAAGTACCTTCAACGCACAGATTGATGTGATGAAAACGTTAGCGTCAAGCAACCAAACTGCCCTAAGTGCAATGGGACGAGCCGTTCCAATACGCACCCAACTGACGCCATTATTTAATCTAAACACCAACTATGCCCAATTTTTAGTGTCAGCCGCTATACCCGCGATCTGGCAAATTGTGATTGTTGTTAGCACCATTATGATACTCGCGGCTAACTATCGTCATTTTGGGTTAAAAAGTTGGCTGGGTGACAGACCACTATACGTATTAACACAAACTCTCAAGTGTTATATCCCTTTATTTATGCTGCAAGGGATAGGGTTTTTGATCTGGTTTTATCAGTGGCTTGATTGGCCAATGCAAGGGAGCTTTGGCATTTTAATTATTGCGCAAACTTTCACGACTATTGCCTGCATCATCATGGGAGCACTGTTCTTTTTCTTGACCTTAGACTCAGCAAGAGCAATGAGTTTTGCTGGTGCTTACACCGCTCCAAGCTTTGCCTTTATGGGCATCACCTTCCCCGCAACAGATATGAACTCTCTCGCACAGTTATGGCGTAATATATTGCCTATTAGTCACTATATCGAGGTACAGGTCAGTCAAGTAAGTTATGATGCCAGCGCATGGCGTTCATTTGAATATTTGGTCCCTATGTTTGGCTATGCGTTACCACTAGCCTTGATACTATTGTTGATCAAAAAACATATTAAAGCAGAGCAGTTAAACCATGACTGAAACAATAAAATTCCTCGCTCTGCTTAAAGCGGAGTTAAAAGCATTCTTTACCAATCCGGTTGTCTTACTCACCGTATTTGGTGGGGTTATTTTTTATTCGTTTTTATATCCACTGCCCTATACTCAACAAACACCAAGAGGGCAGCAGCTAACCATCGTCAACTTAGATAAGAGCCAAGCCAGTTATCAACTTGAACGCATGGTAGACGCAACCCCTCAAGTTAAGGTTGTTCAGAGAAATAGTACCATTGAAGAAGCTAAACACGCTTTCTTGGACAGACAAGTCAGCGGCATTCTCGTCATTCCTGAACATTTCTACAGAGATTTATTACTAGGCAAAAGCCCCACGCTCGCTTACGCTGGCGATGCTTCTTACTTTTTAGTGTATGGCACTATTGTTGAGGGGCTTGTGCAAGCTGGTGGTACGCTGGCCGCACAAAGTAAGGTTTCGCGTTTAGTTATTGAAGGTGAACCTATGGCGTTTGCTTCACAGCACTTTTCAGCAACAAACATCAATCTTAAGCCCACCTTTAATCCACGCATGGGTTATGTTGATTACGTCGTTCCTGCCGTGTTTGTTTTGATCTTACAACAAACCCTAGTGATGGCATCGGGGTTAATGGGAGGCACGCAAAAACATGGACATGGGTATTGGTCAAACACCACTCCCTTGCGGCTGCTACTGGCACGCAGTGTAGTTTTGGTTGTCGTTTATTATCTTCTCAGTATGTATTACTTTGGCGCGAGCTTTAGTTCACATGGTGTTAATATGATTGGCAATGCATCGCAAATACTGTTGCTGCTTTTACCCTTTTTACTTTGCTGTTGCTTCATCGGCATTTGGCTCGGTGCGATTACACCAAGACGTGAATTAGTTACCCTTGTGGTGTTGGTAAGCTCAATGCCACTGGTTTTCTCTGCTGGTTTTATTTGGCCAATCGAAGCGATTCCTAGTCCAATGGTGTGGGTATCAAACCTATTCCCAAGTACACCAGCAATTCAAGGTTTCCTTGGTTTAAACCAAATGGGTGCATCCTGGTCTCAAATTGAGACAAAGTGGTGGTTATTGTGGGCACAGACAGCTAGCTGGGGAGCCCTCGCTCTTTATCAGTTACGTCGAATTCACTAGCCTTACTCTTGCCACTGTTGACGCATGCGTTCAACAGTGGCGTCATCAACCTCATGAATATTTTGAAACTGCCCGCGACAAATGATTATTTTTAACCTCGCCTTGTAGCGTTTAGCTAATTGCTTATACGCTTTCATCTCCCAATGACGAACAAAAGTATTCGACACGACCACGCTCTCCCCTTTAGCTAACCACTGCTGCGTTTGCCGTTGACACCATTGGTGTGCTTGTTGGATTTTTTCCGGATGATAATGGTATTCACCATGCTCATTAACAAAGTACATATCAGCTTCTAAATGCCGACCTGGCATTGCCTTGGCTAAGGTGGATTTCCCCGAGCCAGGTAAACCTCGAACTAAAGTTAGCGTTAATGTCATAAACGGCAGCATAATCAAATTGGACGTTGGCACACTATATACCCAAACGGCTTGAAGTGCAGGTAAGCGGCGAGTTGGAAAGGTATAGCGAATTTTCAATTAGATTAACTTTACTGTCGACAATCAGTTTTTATTGAGTTAACTTTGGAAGTATAGACGTCCATGATATAGCTTAGGGAGAAAGCTGTGCCGATTAAGATCCCCGATCAACTACCCGCTAGTGATGTGCTGCGTAACGAAAACATTTTCGTGATGTCAGAAACACGCGCCTCGACTCAGGGCATTCGTCCACTTAAAGTTTTGATCTTAAATTTAATGCCTAAGAAGATCGAGACAGAAACTCAGTTTCTACGTCTACTGTCTAATAGCCCACTACAAGTAGATATCGAACTACTGAGAATTGATGACCGCCCAAGTAAAAATACGCCAAACGAGCATTTAGATAACTTTTATCGTCAGTTTGAAATGGTTAAACATCGCAATTTTGATGGACTAATCATCACCGGTGCTCCACTCGGTTTGGTGCAATTTGAAGATGTGCTTTATTGGGATCATCTAAAAAGTGTCATGGAGTGGGCCAAAAATCATGTTACGTCCACATTGTATGTGTGTTGGGCTGCGCAAGCGGGGCTAAAGCTGCTTTATAATTTGCCTAAACGCACACGAAAAGAAAAACTGTCGGGTGTTTACCATCATGAAATTCAGAATCCATTCCATCCTATTTTGCGTGGTTTTGATGACTCATTTTTAGCACCGCATTCGCGCTACGCTGACTTTTCACCTGAATATTTAGCAGAGCATACTGATTTAGACATTCTCGCCACCTCTGATGTAGCAGGCGTGTATCTGGCATCAACCAAAGATAAGCGCAATGTGTTTGTCACCGGACATCCAGAGTATGACGCCCATACTTTGCACGGTGAGTATGTTAGAGATCTAAGTGAAGGTATGGAGCCTGCAATCCCTATCAACTATTATCCCAATGACAACCCAGACAACAAACCAATAGCAAGCTGGAGAAGCCATGGCCATTTGCTATTTGCTAACTGGTTGAACTATTGTGTATACCAACAAACGCCATATGATCTTGAACACTTTAGTGAGGATAAATTTACAAAAGATACCTAAAGCACTTTCATTTTCGTCAACATCAAATTAGATCGTATATTAAGTAAACGACAGAGGATGGCTTGCTAAGTCACCTTCTGTCATCCTAGCCTTCCATCATTAAAAGAATGCTGACTCAAGTTTGCTGGTTAAAACACCTCTTTTACTCCGCTACGTATTTAGAGATATCAACGCTATCGATCTGCTCTGCGGCCATAAATTGCTCGGCATATTGCTGATATATTCCCGATGTCAAAAACAGCGTAAATAGTTGAACATCAATATGCTGATCCTTAGCCATAAAACTCATAATGTTAATTGACTCAGACAAGGTTTTCGCTTTCTTATAAAGTCGATCAGAACTGGTAAGTGCTTCAAAAATATCGGCAATCGCCATAATTCTTGCTGTAAGTGGCATTTCCTCGACTTTAAGCCCCATAGGGTAGCCTGTGCCATCCATTTTTTCATGATGTCCACCAGCAATACTTGGAATATTTTGCATTGAGCTGGGGAACGGTAATTGTTCTAACATTTTTATTGTTTGAATAATGTGGTCGTTGATAATTTACCCACTCACTATGTAGCGTATTCTTTTCACTCTTAGATTCACTAGCATGATACTCAATAGCTGACAACATCACGGCTTCATTAATGTTCTTGATCATAGGCTCACTTTGATTGCTAAAATTAGCCTGCTTGTCAAATACCGAAGAGTCACTATAGGCATAAACATACTCACTGCTGTCATAAAGTACACGTATAGAAGACGGTTTTTTTCAGCGTTTGCTGTCAAGTTCGCGACAGTTCCTTAGATAACAAATTAGCAGACACGACGGCACCAGAAGCATGTCGTTGACTCACATCCAAGCCAAATTGACCAAGTTTTTGTGAATAGTGAGGAACTGAGATATTAACCCCGTTTATTTTGGTATTTTGAAACCAAGAAAAAGTACGACTATCTGTCCTAGTATCGACATTGCTTGTGGTAGCAAGCCACTGTTTATTCGCATCATAAAAAAGATGTGTATTCTCTTTCGTGGTAAACGAGTGGTTTTCGACCATAAACATCGTATTCGCTGGGGCATCAAAATCGCTGTTTTTAATATCAGGACTAAACATAGTCACAACAAATAAGTCCCCATTTGGATAACCAACTTGATAAACTGAGTCTGCGGTTGAATCAGCTAACAATTCAAATATCACGGGCACAAATTTTTTACGTTCTTCAATATTGCTCGCCGTCATCAAATCAGATGATGATAGCCCACGAACCGCAGAAAAGATCGAATGGTATTTCGCTGAGAATATCGTGAGAGTTTCACTGGCAATACACTCAAACAACGCCTAATTTGACTGCAATAACATTTTGTTCAAACTGTTTTGCGTCAGCCAAATCTGAGTTGTGCTAACCACAATGGCAACCGCAAAAAAATAGCACCGAAACATAAACACGAATTGAAAAATTGAAGTTCGGCAGAATGCGACTTTTTCCAAATGCCATAATGTGTTCCCAAAAAAAGAAAGGGGTAAATTCATAGTAGGTTGTAACGCAATATAACGAAAACCGAATACATAACTTGTTTGATTAATTTCTTACTATTAAACCATTGGTAAAAAACGGGGGCAACTCGCATAGTTGTCATCTCACTTTCCTTTAACAGCTTGACTTGCCTAATATAGCCCGCACATTTGCTGGGAGAAAAACTTATGATACGAATGCTGACCGCACTGTATTCTTTAGTACTTTCAGGGTGCATAACTGTTACAGAAAATCACCTTGCACAAAACAGTGATTCAGAAATCAAGCATAATCCTATCGACATGGCTGAATCTCGTCTTGCGCTTGGTTTAGGCTATTTAGACAATGGCAATATGAGCAAAGCGCGTGAAAATTTAGAAAAAGCAATACACTATGCGCCAGATGATTATCGAACTCAGCTTGCTATGGCGCACTATCATGAAATGGTAGAGGAAACTGACGCCGCCCGGCATACTTACCATGCGGCGTTGAAAGCCCATCCGAAAAACGGCAATGTGCTCAATAACTACGGCACTTTTTTATGTAAGCAAGGACAATATGAACAAGCCGACCAATTTTTCAACCAAGCCATAATTCAACCTGATTACTACCTCACGGCCTCTAGTTATGAAAACGCGGCCTTTTGCGCCTTGAAGTCAGGAAATGAGGAAAAAGCACGCTACTATTTTACTCGAACATTAAATCATGACCCCGATCGTATTCGTGCTGCACTACAACTGACAAAACTAGAAATTAACGCCCAACAATATACTCAAGCTCGACTTCGTCTGATGCAATTAAACCAACGTTATGGTTATCAAAAAGCATCCTTACAACTATTGGTTGAACTGGAAAGAAAAGCAGGAAACACAACGTTAGAGAAAAAGTATCAGACATTACTCGATACTTTTTCTTAACTGAAAGTGGCTAACTTTTACTCAGTGCTACTCAACAACTGAGAGTTACTTAATATTAGTAGGCCGGCCATCTCTGCCACCTTTGCGATCTCGATAATGTGTCCTACGTAGTCGCTTTACTTTCTGGGAGCGCTGAAGTTTTTTGTACTCTCGATACAAAATACGGATAAAAAAAACAAGCCCAACAACAAATAACAACGCAAATAAATAACCAAATGGCTGGCACAACCAGTCTGGTTGGCAAGGCATATAAATGTTAAATTCCATACCTCACTCCTATTATGCTGTTGCTTATTACTCTTTGATTGATAAACAGTTAGTTTGATTAGACTAACACTTTACCGTTAGCCACTGCTTGCGTTGGTTAGCATTTTGGAAACTCCACGCAATAAATCGACTCACTTTTTGCCCTTGTTGCATCTCAATGACTTTTACGCACTCGGCACCAACTTTATCTAGATTTTTCTTCATCCAACGAACATTGTCCTTTTTGGAGATCAAGGTTGTAAACCACAATACTTGCTGCGCATAGTGTTTACTTTCAAACGCCATATTTTGAATAAAAGCCGCTTCACCACCGGGACACCATAACTCGGCTTTTTGTCCACCGAAGTTAAGCGTTGGCGGCTTACCTTTATTAACGCCTTGCGACACAAATTCTTGACCTTTTTTCGCTCGATTAGCTTGCAAGTTTTTCAGTTTTCGTTCTGTTCCTTGTTGAGCTTGTGCCATGGAAGCGTGAAAAGGCGGATTACAGGTCGTCACATCGTAGCGTTCACCATTTTCAATAATCCCTTTAAAAATGTGCTTTGAATCTTGCTGTAATCGACATTCAATACGCCCTATTAATGAAGGATTACCGGTAGCAATTAGGTGAGCAGTTTTGACTGAAACAGGGTCAACATCACTACCAATATAACGCCAACCATATTCGCTCACGCCAACAATAGGGTAAATACAGTTTGCTCCAACACCAATGTCTAACGCGGTCACTTGTTGATGCTTTAGCTCTGCGCACTCTTCTAACAATAAGTCGGCGACTCGGTGAATGTAATCTGCGCGGCCAGGGATCGGTGGGCACAAATAGCCCTCAGGAATATCCCAGTTAACCACTTGGTAGTGAAGCGCTAACAGCGCCTTATTGAGCATTTTGACCGCGGTAGGATCAGCAAAGTTTATACTCGCCTCTCCCTTTGGGTTAGTGATCACATACGCTTCTAGCTCAGGCATAGCTTTAACTAACGCGGGAAAATCATATTGCCCACGGTGTTTGTTTCGAGGGTGTAGCCCTTGCTTAATATGAGAATTACCCTGCTTATCCTGAACGGAGGAAACTTGGCGTTTTTTATGCTGGTGCGTCGTTTTAGGTGGCATTATTGTCCCTCTTTTAAATCGAGATACATCATAAATAGTCGCGCATCTAACTCAAGTTGGTGATAGTTGGGTTCCATGTGACAACAAAGCTGATAAAACGCTTTGTTGTGATCTTTCTCTTTAATATGAGCAAGTTCATGCACTACCAGCATACGCAATAAAGGTTCTGGCGCTTGTTTAAAGGCACTGGCGATGCGAATTTCATTTTTTGATTTTATTTTTCCGCCATGCACTTTTGCCACATAACTGTGCAAACCTAATGCGTTGTTAATTATATGAATTTTATTGTCATATATCACTTTACTAATCGGTGGTGTCTTCTTCATATACTGGTTTTTAAGCTCAATGGCATAGTTGAATAACGCTTTTTCGCTTTGAATCATATGTCGCTGCGGGTAGCGCTGTTCAAACCATGTGACTAGTTTTCCCGCCGTCACTAGCTGTTCGACCTGTGAAATGATATGTGGTGGGTAACCTTGTATATAGCGAAGAGATGGATGCATTGGATATCGACTGACAAAATAAAAGGCGCATAGTGTAACTGAATCACCTTATGCTTTCATCTATCTCACCCGAATCCACAGGATAAGCACACTGAGAGGGAACAGTTGAAACCATGCAGCGCTATCGGTAAACTGCTCAGCCTTTTGAAAGAGACCCAATGAGTGAACCACATGAAACGCGTTGTCCTTTACGTTAAAGATAAATGCCCTCACTGCAAAGATGCACAACGCTACCTTGATGCCAAAGGCATCCAATATCGGCTATGCAATGCCAAAATGCAGCGTGGCCGTAAAGAACTAGACGCCATTGGTGCGCGCAGTGTCCCTGTTCTAAAAATTGGTGACCGAGTGCTGATTGGTTGGAACCCGACTAACTTCGAAAAAATCTACCAAAGCAACTAACGCCTTGCACCTAAACATATTGCTTCACGAACTCAATGAAGGTGCGATCGGCATTGGATAGATAACCCTCTTTACGCCATGCTAACGCTAAATCTAACCAAACCGGTGGGTTAAAAGGCACAGCTTGTACATCCGCTTCGTTTTCCGTTACCAACTCGAGCAATGCCGTAATAGCATATTCATGCTTGACGATACTAAGTATCATCGGTAGCAAGTTGGTTTCAAAGGAGAAATTGGCGCAAAGCTTATGTTCTTTACACACTTTGTCGATAAATTCTCGATGGAAGTAACCCGGCTTAAACATCACCAGTTCATGTTCAAAAAACGTATTAAAATCAATCGACGTTTGCTGTGCTAGCTCGTGCTGTTTACCGACTACTGCGACCATTTGCGATGACAGTAGAGGGTCAACTTCTAGATCGGGTGGAAGATCATGATTCAAAATTACGCCAATATCCAGTTCACCGCAAAGTAGCATTTTCCTAATCGATTGCGTACCCGCTTCAATTACCGTCATCTTCAAATTAGGAAAGTGGCTTTTAAACGCCATGACAATTTCTGGAAAAAAGTATGACCCCATCATACTTGGCGCACCTAACCTAACTTCACCTTTTACCAGACCTTTGAGTTCATCCATCGCCAATTGCGCATCTTCTAACTGCTGTAAAATTCGCGTAGCGTGTTCATACAGCACTTGGCCTTCGTGCGTTAATGTGACTTTGCGATCGTCCCGTTTAAACAGCACCACACCTAATTGCTGCTCAAATTTTTTAATAGAGATACTGAGCGCAGGCTGAGCTATGTGCAACATTCTGGCCGCAGATGTAAAGCTGCCGTAATTTGCAACAGCGGTAAAATGTTTCAGGTGGCGAGTGTCCATAGATATTGGCATCCATCTGGATATGCAAAATATATAATGATGATAATTTTAATATATTTTATCAATTCATAAAGCGCTGATATTGTGATCACGTTATTAAGAAATTGAGCAAAAATCATGATTGAATTCGGCAGTAAAGCGTATCGAAAAGTGACTTGGGGTTTAGCTTTAGGCTCATTTTTGGTGTTTTGTAATCTTTATCTTTTTCAGCCAATGCTGCCCTATTTGGCTACTCACTTTCACGTCTCCGAAACACAAATCAACTGGTTATTTGCTGCATCGACTCTCGCTTTATCAGTTAGCTTGGTGCCTTGGGCTATCGGTTCTGAAGCGATTGGTCGAAGAAAAGTGATGCTTATGGGTCTATTTATGATGCCGTTTATTGGCGGTTTGATGCTGATAAGCCAACAATTATGGGTTTTAATATTGGCGCGCGCATTGATGGGAATTGCGCTAGCCGCCTTTGCCTCTGTTGCCGTGGCTTACATGGTTGAAGAGCTCACTCCTCAGGCTTTTAATCAAGCAATTGGTGGCTACATTGCGGCCAATTCACTCGGTGGGATCAGCGGACGTATTTTAGGGGGAATCCTGACTGACGCTTTTGGATGGCAACAAGCGGTCATCGTCATCGCCGTCATTACTTTTATCAGTGCTATCGTGGTCGTATTGTTGCTGCCAACTCAACAAAACTTTGTGCCACAGCGCGGACTATTTTTCCATCATAATCGCGCCTTATTGAAGCATCTATCCAATCGCACCCTATGGTTTGCGATGTTAATTGGTGGTACCAATTTCGCCCTGTTTGTAAACCTATATTCGGTGATGGGTTTTAGGCTAGTAGCGGAACCTTATTCGCTGCCCATTGGATTGGCTTCACTGATTTTCCTATGCTACTTAGCCGGAACACTCAGTTCTAAATTGACTGCTCACTGGAGCAAACGCTATAACGCGATTTCAGGCATGATGCTAGGAGCACTGATCAGTTTATCCGGCATGTGGTTAGCACTGGTTGAATCGATTCCATTGATGCTTATTGGGTTAATGCTGATAAGCTCTGGCGCGTTTTTTACCCATACGCTTGCTTACGCTTGGGTCAGCCAGAAGGCGACGAGTGCCAAAACAACAGCGACCGCTCTTTATTTGATGCATTATTATGTTGGTGGCAGTATCGGCGGCTTCTTCTTACTCTATTGTTGGCAACATGGCGGATGGGCGATGGTAGTATCTGGTGGTATGCTTCTCTACGCCATCATGTTCTATTTATGCTGGAAGCTTCGCCACTACGACCGTTCCCTCGCAAAGCCCTCAGCTATTGGTGAAGTCTTAGGTTAACTCATGCTATGCTTGCGCTAAATTCATCAGCGCAATTACAATCATGAGCTCAACATTGAATACAGCGGTCATTACCGAACACGTCGAACAGTGGCTAAATGATGTCGTTATCGGTCTAAACCTCTGTCCTTTTGCCGCTAAGCCACAGCGTAATCAACAGATTAAAACCTTTGTCAGTACAGCTGATACAGAAGAGTTATTACTGCAAGACATTCTTGAACAATTGCTTGAGCTAGATGGCTGTGAGGCAAAAACACTAGAAACTACGTTAGTTGTAGTACCCAATATGTTGAAGGACTTTTGCGACTACAACCTATTTATCGACTGGGTTGAAGCGTTAATTCGTCAACAAGATTGGGAAGGTATCTTCCAAGTAGCTACCTTCCACCCTGACTACTGCTTCGGTGGCACCGAGCCCGAAGATGATGAAAACCTAACCAATCGCTCTCCATACCCTATATTTCACTTAATCCGTGAAGAGAGCATGGAAAGGGTGCTCAAGCACTACCCTAATCCAGAGGCGATACCTGACACCAATATTGAACACGTCAGTAACCTTAGTGAACAAGAACGTCAGCAACTTTTCCCCTATCTTTTTTTAAATAGTCGACAGTGATTTTCTGCGCGAAGCACGAAGCATAATTCGCAGCATCGCCGTCAGTTTGTTACTATGCGATGCAATCAATACCAACCAACACAATGGACCGAGATAATGCATTTATCTAAGCTTACTCAAGAGATTTACGATCACCTTTACCGCGATATCACAGAGTTTCGTAGCACCTTTGACCTACCTGTTGCTGATACTGGCAGTTTAGACAGCAAAGCCGATACGCTACATACCTCACTGGCGATTGAAGAGTTGACTGAACTTGCAGAAGCCGACAATAAAACCGAACAAGCTGACGCGATTATCGACACGGTTTATGTGTTGATGGGCCGTTTAGTCCACCTAGGCCATAGTAATATTGCTGACAACCTTGCAATCAGCTACCTGATCGATTTGCTACTTAATGTTGCCGTGAACCGTGGTATCGATTTTATCCCGTGCTGGGATGAAGTACACAACTCAAACATGAGCAAAGTATGCCGTAATGAAAAGGAATATGCCGAGACCAAAGCGTATTATGCAGAGCAAGGTATCGAACTCATGGCGGTGCAGAAAGGCGATTATATTATTGCGAAATGCGCACAAGACTTCGTTTCTGACGCCAAAACTATTCGCCAAGGTAAAGTTCTAAAATCGGTTTATTACCGTCCAGCGGATCTAGCTTCACTGACGCAATAAATAAAAAAAAACCACCTTGTGAGAGCAAGGTGGTTAAAGAGACTTATAAAAGCCTAACAAGAACGAGAATGTATCGATTCTAATAATGCGATTGGCATGCCAACTTTTCGTTTAATTCAATACATTGTTTTTGTTAGCCTTTTTTAAAACAAAATTAGACTCACTGATAAGCACATGCTCCAAAATTGTGCTTAATGCACGAGAGTTGTGCTGTCGAACAAAAGTAATACACTACGGTTAATCAAAAATAAGATAGGGTTTACCTTCCACATCAACGTGTTTTACTTGCGTTTGAAACACCTGACTTAATCGCTCACTGCTGAGTACCGTTTCCACCTCACCTAAACTTTGCAGAACTCCCCTTTCTAGTAGCAGTGCGCTGTCTGCATGGCGCAGTGTCCGATTCAAGTCATGGTTAGCCATAATCACCACAATACCTTGCTGTGCAATATGTTCGATTAAACGGTAAAGCAAAACCTCTTGTGCGATATCGAGCGGTGCACTCGGTTCATCTAAAATGAGCAATTTGCCGTATGGATTGATCGATGGCCAAATTTGTAAGCAGATTCCGGCCAAGCGAACACGTTGCCATTCCCCCCCCGAAAGCTGGTGAATTGAACGATGCAATTTATCTTCGATATTTAATAGATGAGTAATGTCATTAACCGCTTGATTAACGGCCTCTGAATGAAGCTCTGCGCAGCTTGGAATGGCTAACGAAAGGTATTGAAACACTTGTAGGTTAAAGGCTGGCTTATCGCTTTGAGAAAGATACGCTCGATGTAACGACAAAGTCTCTAACGACACTTCATTAATATTAACATCACCAATTTGCACCATGCCTTTACTTTCAATAACGCCTGCTAACGCCGCAAGCAGAGTACTTTTACCACTGCCATTAGGGCCAATAACGTGTAGCACCTCTCCCGCTTTGCAACGAAAAGAGAGCGGCAGTAAACGCGCCCCTACTTGTAAACTGGTTACTTGCAACGTATTAACGTGAATCATGGTTTTTTAATAACATCCAAATAAAGATAGGAGCACCAAGCGTAGTAGTCACCACACCAAGCGGTAGTTCAGCACTGATTAATGCCGTGCGTGCAATAATATCGGCAAACACCAATAACAGCGCACCGAACAATGCAGACATCGGCAACAAGTAACGATTTTCAGAACCGAACGCCAAACGCAGTAAATGAGGAACCACTAGACCGACAAAACTTATCACCCCCCCCAAAGCTACTGCTGCACCAACCAATACAGACACCGCTAAAATCAGTTTCCAGCGTAACCGTTCGACATCAACCCCTAACTGCCTAGCGTGTGTTTCTCCCAGCATTAATTTGTCCAAGGTTTTGCCCTGTAGCACAAGCCACGTAATAATCGGTAACGCTACAAGCGACAGCGTATGCTGATACCAACTTGCTCCACCAATACTGCCCATTAACCAGTAAACAAGCTGCCTTAAACCGAGATCATCACTAAAATAAAATGCCCAAGTGACGATCGCTCCAGACAAAATACCTAATGCGACACCAACCAATAAAAGGCGAGTCGTACTCAAACGCATCGCTTTAGCCATGCTCACAAGCAGTAAGGTAAATACCATAGCGCCGATTACCGCTGATAGCATAAAGACTTCCGGTGAAGCCAAGGTTGGGAATAAGAATAAGACAATGACCATCGCGACACTGGCTCCTCCGGAAATACCCAACACACCAGGTTCTGCTAGCACATTACCTAATAAGACTTGTAAGGTTGCCCCTGACACCGCCAGCGATGCACCAATCACGATAGCGGACAATAGTCGAGGAGCTCGAAGCTGTGCCACAAGTTGCCATTCAAGTGAGGTGAGAGCCTGAAACGGAAAGATAAACACCTCTCCTATCATTAAATAGAGTGCGCTAAAGCCGACCAACAATGCCAACATCCAATACAAGGCAAAATGCCAGCGGCGCTGTTTCTTTAAGAGTAACTGATTGAAGTTCATGCACTTATTTGTATAGAAGAGAAACAATAATGGCCTAACCTTACCGTTAAGCCATTAAAATAGAAAGCGCTATAGCCACAACCAGTCACCTTAAGCGCCTTAAAGTGATAACCATCGTTTAATCGTAGACTAATTGACCATCTTCATAACGTGTCGCGACCTTACAGACCATCAATGCTGCCCGCTGCCCTATTGCGACTTTGCGGTTAGGAAATACAACAGCCTCACCTTCATTTTTCGCCATCAACGGCTTATCACCATCGTGACCAAAGACTTCCCCATGCTTGAACGCGGTAAAGTTCTCAACACTATCATCAAACATAAAGTCGAAGTCTTGGTGCATGCGTACTATGGTACGACTAACACGATACATTACCGCTTTCTTGGGTAAATGCTCGGGAATCTCAGCTGAAACCAAGTCACGCATTGCCAAATCAAAAGCAACCAAGCGCTTTAAATTATTTTCGCCAATACGCGCCACTTGTCCAAGCTCGAGCGTTAATGCCTGCGCCGCAAAATGTTCAGCGCTATACCAGCTAAAGGTGCTGGAAGGTGAATTCGACAATAAAACCGCTTCCACATGCGCACTATCGATAAACGACATTAAGGCATGGCTGCGTACTGGATGACGAGACTTAGGGCTCACTGCAAATGAATAGTGTTTAGACAATCGAATCGCACAGTGCAGATCGAGGTGCCAGCGGCTAACTTCCGTCGTGTTTTCATAAAAGTACCCTACCAACTGTTTCAGGTTTCGTGCAATATCGCGCTCTAACGTCGGATTCCCCGTTTTATTATCAAACAGACGATTTAAGTTTTCTTGTACAAATCGAGTGTGTTGGTTAGTAGCTTGAGGGTGAGCAATGATGAATAAGCAGCGATGTTTGATAGCTTGAAACCCAGATAGAATATCATCTACCAGTTTATTTACTAACTCCATCGGGGCAGTTTCATCACCATGAATACCGCAAGAGATGATGATATTTTTACTATTAGCGCTGTAGTTAATAGGAATGACTTCCAATACGCCTCGCTGAAGTACTTTGAGTGTAATACCTGCTGTGGTTTTTATTTCACCTGAGGCCATTTCTTGGCCTAAATCTAGGCTATCAGCTAGAAAAGATTGGCGGAAGAGGGACTTAGTCATGCGTTACTCCTTTATTGCACAGCGGTATGTTAATGAATTGTGCTGATGAATTATGTAGAGACGATCCCACTTATTAAGACATGCAGAGGCAAAACATTTAAAAATTGGCGATAACTTTATCAACTTGTTCAAAAAACACACTAAGCCACATACTCGGCTTTGATTGCGGAAAATTCTATCATTAAATCTAATAGTTACTCCATACTCTGTAATGTACAAACATGTTGCTAGAGTGGAATCCCAATGCTTCTCACCGTTAAATGAATCGCCTCTTTTTTCAGCACTTGAATATGAGTAACGGACTGATTTCCTATTTGTAATGTGGAATACCACGCGGGATTTTGCCAGTCACTACCCAATACATGCGCTAAGATCATCCGGATTGTTCCGCCATGAGCAATAATCAAAGTATCATCACTCAATAACTTTAAACGACGCTCCCAAGCATTGGTGACTCTTTGGTGAAAATCCGCCAGACTTTCTGCTTGTGGCAATTGGTGTGTGGCGGGATCTGCCCAGAATGTTTCTAAAATAGGCCACTGTGCTTGGAGTTCATCAAATGGGACACCATCAAAACAGCCAAAATCCATCTCTTGGAAACCAAGCTCGAAATCACACTGTCTAACAGCATGGTTAGCGACCAAACGACGGGCTAGATCCGAGCAACGCTTGAGTGGTGACGAAATAAGGTGTTGGAATGAGTAGCTAGAAGCCATTAATTTATCGCAAATTTGCTCCTGATGATGTGCAGCCACTAAAACATCAGTTCGACCATTTAAAGCGGGCTTACCTTGCGTTTTTCCATGCCGCAGCAGGTAGATATTGATCATCACAGGCTTTTCAACGTCATCGGTAAGCCGGCAGCAACAAAACTCACTCGTTGTGCAACTTTCGCTAATGCTTGGTTCATCCAGCCTGCATTATCAACAAATAACCGTGAGACTTCTCCCATAGGTATAACACCTAAACCAACCTCATTAGAGACAAGAATAATCTTAGCTGTCGATTGTTCAACAGTTTCACATAACCCGCTAACCTGCTGTTTGATTTGTGTCTCACTGGCTTGCTGTCCATGGTTATAAATAATGTTATTCATCCACAACGTTAAGCAATCAACCAATACTATATCTCTGCATGAGAAATTTTTTAACTGCTCAACCAAATGATAAGGGCATTCATGCTCTTGCCAACTATCGTCTCTTTGCTGCTGGTGATGTGCAATACGCGTACGCATTTCATCATCAAAAGCAATGGCCGTAGAAACATAATGAAGCTGTGCGTGTGGATGTTCTGCTAACAACATATGGTAGGCTTGCTGAGCATTCTGCTCAGCAAATCGAGATTTACCACTACGAGCACCGCCTAAAATGAGATGTACCATTATTCGATCACTCCCATCGTTAGAAAACCATATTGAGCAAACGCAATCAGCAATAAGTAGATCAACAGCTCCATAATCTGCTGGGCAGCACCCAGACAGTCACCAGTGAACCCTCCGATGCGAGCCATTAGCCAAGATTTAAACAAAGTGCGAAAAACGATAGCCAACCCAATCAAAGCGATAACCACAGGCAAACCCAGCCAAAAGCAGGGCAATAAACCGCACAACAGTAAAAAACATAGCTCTGAAAACGTCTGTTTATTAGCAAGCGGCTTACTTTTGCTGGTATCGAGATCACTCACATAAGGCATATCAAAAATCAGCGATGCCGCAATGGCGCGGCTATACCCATAACCGACGAGCCATACCACAACCAGATTACTGTATCCTACCAGCGTACTGAGAAAGAGATACTTACAGAGTAACGCCATTACTAACGCTGACGCGCCATAAGTCCCAATACGGCTGTCTTTCATAATAGCGAGACGGCGTTCAACCGTCATTCCACCACCGATACCATCAGCCATATCGGTCAGACCATCTTCATGAAAAGCGCCCGTGAGCAATAAGCTAATGACCATGGTTAACGCAATGCTGACCTCAGCAGGAAAAATAAGGCTCAATCCGCTGTAGCATGTTGCACATATTGCACCTAGTAGTAATCCAACTAAGGCAAAATAGCGTCCAGAGCGATTCATTCTATCGCTAGAATAAGGAGTCTTTTCAGGGATTGGCAAACGTGAAAAAAAACTTAACGCCAACCAAAACAGTTCCAGTTGATACTTTAATGCGCTGAGCATTACACTGTCACTCCGGCGTCTGTAATCGAGTAATCACCAACAAACACCAATACGGTCGGGCAAGTAATTTGTCTATGCTCTTGTTTTAACATCGATTGTTCAAATCTTGTGTGAAAACCATAGTTTACTCGTATTAAGAGAAAACGGCTACGCTTCAGCAAGATATACCCAAACAACTTGAAGTTGCAGGTAGACGGCAAGTGAGTTCAGCGGAACGCTAATAATAAGTCTAATAAATAAGTAATACTGAGATACAATGGTGATGAACATAAGAAAATAGAGGCAACGATGGATAAGCGAAGTATGACTGTGATCATGGCTGGTGCGTCAGGTCTGGTTGGACAGCACGTATTAGACATAATGTTGGAAGAACAAGCCGTCTCTCGTATCTATTCATTGGTACGAAAAAGATCTGGAATTAAACACAAGAAACTGCATGAGTTTATTCAAGCTGATTTACAAATCACCCATTGGGATGAAGAAAAGATCAGCCCCGAGCTTGGTGTTATTACTTTAGGTACAACATTGAAACAAGCAGGCTCAAAAAAAGGGTTAGAAAAAGTAGACTATGAATTAGTGTGCCTAGTCGCGCAAACCATGAGAACACTTGGCGTAAAACGTTTAGCGGTGGTTTCAAGTCTTGGGGCCAAGGCACAATCATCATCTCATTACTTAAAGTGTAAAGGACGCATGGAAGAAGCCATACGTCGCATGGATTTTGAACAGATAACCTTCGTCAGACCCGGGCCATTGGTTGGCAAAAGAGCTATTGAACGTACCGATGAAAAATGGACACAGCGTATCCTTTGCTTGATGAAACCACTATTGATCGGACGGATGAGAAACCTAATTCCGATCTCAGCTCAAGATGTAGCGCGAAGCCTTTTATATAGTCTTTTTCAACAGCAAGTTCGCCATGTTGATGTTCTACATTCTTCCGAGATGTTAACACTGCTTAACAAATACCGATAAATAAGTCAGATTTCAACCAAAGTGAATTAAAATCAATCAAAATAAAGGTATTGATAACCTTTTGTTCTAATAATATTTATTTCATATTTTCATTCACGCTATTTGTCCGATATGTTCACCCTCAATTATACCAATCGTAGTAAATAACTGTTCATCCTAGCTGGTTAAAATGCTCGATAACTGCGTTAGAATTTTTGATTGTAGAATAACTACTTATCGAAAAATCCTGCCTTGTTCTCAAGCCTTTTTCCCGCACTATTTCTGATCACTTATTTACTGTGATTGGTGTTGCTCTTTCTTTTATAAAACCCAAAGTCGGTGAAGTTGTTTTAAAAACGCAACATTATCGCATTGAATGTCTCAGGGATGATGACTGCGGGGACAATGACTAACCGTCTGCTTGGTGATAAAACACCACAAGTGCAACAGCAGCAAGCGTAAGCGCTTACTGTTGATTACTCGTGAACGACCGATGCCTATGCACCGGTTTTTTATTTTTCGCTGATGATTACAGCCCCATATCGCTTCACACATTGCTATGTAAGACGGGCAATGGTCTAATAAACCTAACCTTTCAGCAACTGGATACTATTGAATGCGACAAGAGCACACGCCTACTTTCTTCTTTTTTGATTATGAAACTTGGGGAGTAAGCCCAGCAAAGGATCGCCCTAGCCAGTTTGCTGGTGTTCGCACCGACATGGAGTTCAATATTATTGGCGAGCCGTTGGTTATCTATTGCCAACCTCCTGCTGATTACCTCCCCTCTCCAGAAGCGGCGCTTATTACTGGTATCACCCCACAAAAAACGATGAGTCATGGTATTAGCGAGCCAGAATTTATAGCTAAAATACACGCTGAGCTATCAACCCCTAATACCACCAGCCTTGGCTATAACAGCATTCGATTTGACGACGAAGTCACACGCTACACTTGCTACCGAAATTTTATTGATCCGTATGCATGGAGCTGGCAAAAAGGCAATTCACGTTGGGATTTACTTGATGTTATGCGTGCATGCCATGCATTACGTCCAGAGGGTATCAACTGGCCAGAAAATGAAGATGGGTTCACCAGTTTTAAATTAGAGCATTTATCTGTCGCTAACGGTATCGAACACGCGAATGCTCATGATGCAATGGCCGATGTTATCGCTACCATCGAACTTGCAAAGAAAGTCAAAGCCGCGCAGCCTAAGTTGTTTGATTACTTTTTCAATATGCGCCACAAACGTAAACTCAATGACCTCGTTGATATCGTCAACATGACGCCACTGATGCACGTTTCTGGCATGCTCGGCCGTGAATGCCAATACACCAGTTGGATTGTACCAATCGCCTGGCACCCCACTAACCAAAACGCAGTGATTGTGGTTGACCTTGCGAAAAACCCGCAGCCATTGATAGACCTAAACGTCGAAGAGTTACAGCAACGCTTATACACAAAACGAGACGATCTTGCACCGGATGAGCTGCCCGTACCAATCAAGCTGGTGCACCTTAATAAATGCCCCATTTTAGCACCTGCCAAAACGTTAACCGCGGAAAATGCAGAAAAGATAGGGATTGATCGAACGGTATGTTTGCAAAACTTAGCCGTGATTAAACAACACCCTGAAATCCGAGAAAAACTGGTTGGCCTGTACAGTATCGAGCGAGAGTATCCGGCCAATGATGATGTCGATAGCCAACTGTATGACGGATTCTTTTCGCCTTCGGATAAAGCCGCTATGGATATTATCCGTGAGACCGACCCGGTAAATTTATCTGCTTTAGAGATTAGCTTTAGTGATAAACGGATTGAGCCCCTACTATTTCGTTATCGCGCGCGCAACTACCCTTTGACACTAAGCGATGAAGAACAACAGCGTTGGGCTGCACATTGCCGAGAGTATTTTGAAAATCGTATTGAAGAATATAGCCTCAATTTGGAAAACTTAGTTCATACCTATGAGAGTGACGAAAAGAAAATCGCTATTTTAAAATCCGTTTACCATTACGTGGAAACTATTACCCGTTGAAAATATGGCTAGCTGGAAGTAAGACGATTTAACTATTTAGGCAACAGAATGCAAAGCAGTTACCTAGCTCATTCAGTCTTGCCTTGTTAACCAACAGCACTAAACGTTTCTGACTTAGACACGGCACAATTTTTTATGTTGAATACATTCGCAAAATACATTGTCTCATTAGGCCTAATTCTACTTTGCCTACTAGCGGGCATTAACTTACAAACTTGGCTTGGCATCTCTATTCCTGGCAGCATCATTGGTATGCTGCTCCTATTTGCACTAATGACCAGTGGATTAATCCCTGTAGAGTGGGTGAAACCAAGTGCTAGCCTGTTTATTCGTTACATGATTTTACTTTTTGTTCCGATAAGCGTTGGCTTAATGGAGCATTTTGAGATACTCATTAACAATGCAATACCGATACTTGCTAGTGCCGTTGGTGGCACATTAATTGTGCTTGTTTCTCTTGGCTGGATACTGGATCGTTTTTTGAAAAAGGGGAATAAGTAATGTGGCTGCTAGTAACTATCTTGGTATTTTTTTTCACGCGTTGGCTTAGCAAAAAATGCAAAACACCACTGATGAACCCTTTATTAATCAGCCTTGTAATCATTATTCCTATTTTACTGTTTTTTAAAGTCCCTTTTGAAACCTACTATGCAGATAATCAATGGCTAAGTTTGCTATTGCAACCTGCCGTGGTGGCACTTGCTTATCCTTTATATGAGCAGCTACCACAAATACGTTCGAACTGGCGCATTATTACGTTGGCCTGTGGCGTAGGCAGTGTTATGTCGATGCTGACCGCCAGTATGATCGCTGTGTATATGCAAGCCGATACTCAGTTAATCGCCAGTTTGCTGGGTAAATCCGTAACCACACCGATCGCAATGGAAGTGTCGAGTAACTTAGGAGGAGAACCTGCGGTTGCCGCCATTTTAGTGGTGATAGTTGGATTATTTGGCGCGATTCTCGCCTACCCTATCTATAACCTGTTAGGTATTACGCACCCGATCGCTAAAGGATTAACAATGGGAACCGTATCGCACGCCTTGGGTACCGCAACCTGTGCTGAGAAAGATCCTCGTGATGCCGCTTTCAGCTCTCTGGCTTTAGTCGTGTGCGGTGTCATTACATCGGTTTTAGCGCCAAGCTTTTTTGCCTTTTCAGTGTGGTTAGCAAGCCTATAATCATTACAATAATCGATAGATTACAAACAAACATTGACAATAGCTATTTGACATATATCACTTAATCTCAGACTGCAATCGACATCATGTGTGACCTCACTCTAATTATGAAAAATGAAATATCGTTGCATTTATCAATGTGATCATAATCACAGAGAATTTTCATTTGTCACCTAGAATAGACTTCAATACATTGATAAGGATTCACTATGAAAAGCCGTATTGAACAAGCACTAGCTGATACACCAAAACCGATTGCAGAGTTTTTGGCCGCTATTATGCTGTCAGATGACTTTGATGCAACTCTATCACCAGAACAGTTTGAGCAGTTGCTTGCAATATCTGGATTAGAAGACTCGGAATTACGCCTCGCCTTGCTGCCTTTCGCTGCAGCTTATGCTTATGTGCCACTTTCTAACTTCTATGTGGGAGCAATTGTAAGAGGCTTATCCGGTCGCTTATATTTTGGTGCCAATATGGAGTTTTCCGGCGCACAGTTAGGCCAAACCGTTCATGCGGAGCAGTGCGCAATCAGCCACGCTTGGATGAAAGGTGAGCAAGGTATAACTGATGTCACCGTGAATTTCAGCCCATGTGGTCACTGCCGTCAGTTTATGAATGAGCTAACCACCGCTAAATCACTGACTATCCAATTGCCAGAACGTGACGAAAAATCTCTCGATGAATACTTACCTGATTCCTTCGGACCGTCTGATCTTGGTATCGAATCAGGCCTGATGGCGAGTGCAAATCATGGCAAAATGACCAGTGAGGGTGATCAATTAATACTAGCCGCGCTAACGGGTCTAAACCGCAGCTATGCCCCTTACACAAAAAACTTAAGCGGTGTTGCTTTACGAGTCGAAAGTGGCAAAACCTTTATTGGCTCTTATGCTGAAAACGCGGCTTTCAATCCGAGCCTACCACCGCTACAAGTTGCCTTGACACAGTTAATGATGAGCGGTGAGAGTTTTGACCAAATTACTTCCGCGGCATTAGTAGAAATGGTCGAGGGAAATATTAGTCACCTCGCAGATACACAATCAACTCTCGAAGTGATTAACCCTGATATTCCCGTTTCCTACCTAATGGTTTAACCACATCATAGTGGCATAAAAAATCCTCGAGCGATCGGGGATTTTTTATTGGCGGAAAAACAACAAGCAATGCTTATACCATTTAATAAAAATCCATTCAAAACCATGACGGCATTGTGAAAGGCTGTTAATTTAGCGTAAGGGTTTCATTTAAAGATCAACGGATTAATTTATGTTTGAGCAAGTGGTTAATATTCTGTTCCCAGTCATAGCCTTAGTGGGCGTAGGGTTCATGATAGGTCGTTGGCAAAAACCAGATTTTCGCCCCATTAATCGCATCAATATGGACGCTTTCGTTCCGGCTCTTGTTTTTTCATCTCTAGCAACCATGCCACTCGACACTCAGCAACTTCCGTTGATTGCAGCTTCCCTAATTGCCGTTTTTATCCCCGCTCTTTTGATGATTCCCATTTGTTTGATGATGAAAATTAACTATAAGGCGTGGGCTCCATTACACATGTTTCGCAATAGCGGTAATTTAGCGATTCCGCTTTTCACCTATACATTCGGCGAGTCTGCATTAGGGTCAGCCGTCTTATTATTTGTGGTTTCAACATGTCTACATATTAGCCTTGGCCTAGCACTTCTTAGTAAAGGCAATCCATTTAAGCAGATCATTTCTACGCCGTTATTCATCGCTGCCGCTATTGCTATGACATTGAATGTATCGGGCATTACCGTTTGGAAACCTCTTTATGAAGCGACGTCATTACTGGGGCAAGCCGCGGTTCCCGTGATGTTAATTTCTCTCGGTTCTCAGATGATCAATTTGAAATTATCAGGGTTCAAAGTCGGGGCGATTTCTAGCTTGTTATCTTTAGCCACTGGGGCTGTGAGTTTTCTGCTGATTTACTACTTCATTCCATTACCCACTATGCAGCTACAAATGATGGTTTTGTTCACCATGCTGCCCCCTGCCGTCATGAACTATCTGTTTGCAGAACGTTTTAATATTGAACCAACAAACGTCGCGTCAATGGTATTGTTTGGTAATTTCTTTTGCCTGATTACACTACCAATTCTACTCACTGTTGCCCTCTTGCTATAGTTCATCTTACTTATAGAACAAGCAAGAACCATTGAATGTAAAGATTGGTGAATTAGGTTCACAGAGCATCACCAGAGGTCTAAGATAATAACCACGTCAATTTTGTGGGTTATCAGTCATGAAAATGATCTTCTTGGTTTGCCTATTGCTTTGGTTGCCTTCTGTGGTGGTGACATGGGATAACACAATAGACTTCTTCTACTGGCGACATCACTTTGTTATCTTGACTGGCTTCCTTGCTTTAGCCTATATGAGTGTTGCAATGCTGACCGCAATGCGCTTTTCGAAAGTGGAGCAATGGCTAGACGGGCTGGATAAAAGCTACGCGGTACATAAATCGCTCGGGATACATGCCACAATAGCTTTAACCTGCCATTGGCTACTTATGAAAATCCCCAAATGGCTAATATTATTGGGTTGGCTCGAACGACCACACCGACAAAATCGTATCCACCAAATACAAGATGCTATTCCTTGGGCCGCACTAGCTAAAGATGTGGGAGAGTTCGCTTTCTACACGTTCGTTATTTTTGTTGGAATCAGTTTGTTTGAGGCGATCAGCTATCGCCATTTCAAATTCACACACAAACTTGGCGGTGTCATCTTCATGGCCGGAGCGTTCCACTCCATTGTCTTAATTGATATTAGTTCGGAAACGATGAGCATGAATGTCGTCATTGTTAGCCTAGCGCTACTTGGTTCGGTTTGCGCCCTGATCTCCTTATCAGGACGCATCGGGCAAGCAAACAAAGTGACCGGGCAAGTTAGCCATGTTCAACCGATCTTAGATGAAAGCGGTCATGGTGATATTGTGCACTTTTCAATTCAGCTATCTAAACCGCTCTCTTACCAAGCTGGGCAGTTTGCTTATTTAAGTTTTGATGATAAAGAGCCACCTCACCCATTTTCCATTTTGTCTTACCAGAGGCATAACAATCACATTGAGTTTGCCGTAAAAGATCTTGGTGATTATACCCACCACTTAGTCACCTCTATCTTCGTGGGACAAAAGGTAACGGTTGAAGGTGGATATGGGAAATTCAACATACCCACTAGTCGTGAGCAAGTATGGGTTGGAGCTGGCATTGGTATCGTACCTTTTCTTGCTTGGTTACAAAGACTTAGCTCTACTCCCCATAATAATAGCCAGCACATCACACTCTATTACTGCCGTGAATCAGACCATCAACAATATTTTGTTGAGTTACTCAATCGGCTGGTTCCAAAACTACCCAATGTGACGTTGCAAGTGTATACCGCCAGTCATAACCAACGTTTATGTGCCCAACGAATCGCAAACCAATTAGATTTACAACAAGGTGAAGTGAGTTTTTGTGGCCCAAAAATTTTTGGCCAAACGCTCAAAAAGCAGTTAATCAGCATGGGGTTAGATCGCTGTCATTTTCATAATGAACTCTTTAACATGCGCTAAAAACATAGATTGCCGCACAAAAGCAAACGTTTGCTTTTGTGCTAATTTTCAGTATCATCCTAGCTGTTTTCGCTATTACTTTTTGCATGAATGTAAGGATTCACTATGTTTGGTACTGCTACACGTGAAAATGCCACTCGCGTTTTACTGCTTGGTTCAGGAGAATTAGGTAAAGAAGTGGCGATTGAATGTCAACGTTTGGGTTTAGAAGTGATCGCATGTGATCGTTATGCCGATGCACCAGCGATGCAAATTGCACACCGTAGCCATGTGATAGATATGCTCGATGGTGATGCGTTACAAGCAATCATTGAACTAGAAAAACCAGACTACGTGGTACCAGAAATCGAAGCGATTGCCACCAGTAAACTTGTCGAATTGGAAGCGCAAGGCCTTAACGTTGTCCCTACGGCTAAAGCGACTCAACTGACGATGAACCGCGAAGGAATTCGTCGCCTTGCCGCAGAAACACTCTCCTTACCGACATCGCCTTACCAGTTTGCCGACAGTCACGACGATTTTATAGTAGCAGTAGAACAAGTTGGGATTCCATGCGTAGTAAAACCCGTCATGAGCTCGTCTGGTAAAGGACAAAGTGTGATCAAGTCTTCCGAGGATGTGGAAAAGGCATGGACTTACGCTCAAGAAGGTGGCCGAACAGGAGCAGGTAGAGTCATCGTTGAAGGTTTTATCGATTTTGACTACGAAATTACGCTACTCACTGTGCGTGCCGTTGATGGTGTGCACTTTTGCGCCCCAATCGGACATCATCAAGAAGACGGTGACTACCGTGAGTCTTGGCAGCCTCAAGCCATGTCAGCTAATGCCGTTAAAGCTGCAGAGTACGTAGCTGAACAAGTTGTGAATGCGTTGGGCGGTTACGGTCTGTTTGGCGTAGAGCTGTTCGTAAAGGGTGATAAAGTCATTTTTAACGAAGTCTCACCTCGTCCACATGACACGGGAATGGTGACCTTAATTTCTCAGGACATGTCTGAATTTGCCTTGCACGTGCGTGCTTTTACCGGCATGCCAATCCACTCCATTACTCAATATGGTCCTAGCGCTTCAGCAGTGATTCTCGGCCAAGGATCATCAAGCAATATTCGCTTTGATGGCATTGACGAAGCTCTTGCCATGCCGAAAACTCAAATTCGCTTGTTTGGTAAACCTGACATTGATGGCCGACGTCGACTCGGTGTGACCTTGACGCGCCGCTCTTATGTTGAAAGCGCAATTGAAGATGCGATTGGTAGTGCTAAAAAAGTCAAAGTTATTTATTAGCTTATATTGACCTCTAAATAGAATAGGCAGATACCCTAATGCCGTTCACTTAAGGTGAGCGGCATTGTATTTTCTAGGGTATCGGCTTGGCTTTTTCTTCACGACTCTAGGGAAGGATCTTTCTCGCCTAGGTTCAAGTATTAAGCTCCCACTCATTGCGTA
>NZ_CAWPQZ010000027.1:0-53990 GCF_963889785.1 Vibrio sp. S12_S33
TAATAAACCAGAGCATCGGATGACTTTCGAAGGGATACTGTTTCGAATGAGAACTGGCGTGCCATGGAGAGATTTACCTTCTGAATTCGGTGAGTGGAGTACCGTTTATAGACGCTTCAACCTTTGGTCTAGAAAAGGCATTTTAAAACTACTTTTCAATCAGTTATCTAGCATGGCTGATTTTGAATGGGTCTTTCTAGACGGTTCAATTGTCCGTGCTCATCAGCATAGTACTGGTGCGGCAACACCAGATAGCGAGTGCATTGGAAAGAGTCGTGGCGGTAATTCAACTAAGATCCATCTAGCTGTAGACAGTGGTGGATTACCTATCTGCTTTGACCTTTCTGAGGGGCAACGACACGATATTGTCCATGCCGAAAGCCTTGTAGAGCAGTTAGATGAAGTGAATACCATTGTTTGTGACAAAGGCTATGATAGTGACCCCTTTCGACATTTTGTCCAATTAAAAGGTGGAACAACCGTCATAGCTAAACGCAACTATGGGCAAGATATAGACAAGGAAAGTATGGATTGGTGTCTATATAAGTATCGTCATTTAGTTGAAAATGCGTTTGCTAAAATCAAGCATTATCGAGCAATATCAACTAGATATGACAAGTTGAAAAGAAACTATGCCAGCATGGTATCGCTGGCATTTATGTTAATGTGGCTACCAATGCATTGCTGAGCATAAAACGTACAGCAAAGATCAACACGCACTAGAGATAAAGGTAACGTGTAATTGATTACCGGCTTGTAGTTGACCAGTTTTTAGCAATTCAATCGCTAAGTTTTCAATATTTTCCACTGTATTGGTTGAAGACTCTTCTAACAAAATATGGTTGCGATTCAATAAATTCGACAAACTACCACATTGATTTGAACATTCATCGACTTGGTTCACCAAATAGCGATACATCGCCGACGCTTCTGACACCGTTTGTCCTTTGGTTACTCCACCACAGAAGGCAAGCACGCCATTATCTATTTCATTACACCGTAACGCCATCACCAATCTATCGATACGACTTTGCCCCTCTAAAGTAAGTTGGTCCGCGGCAAGGCGCTTACCCAACACCACATAAATTTTCTTTGTATTGCTGCTACTCGTATCTTTTGGGTTCATTTTCTACCTAAAAAGTTAAATAACTAAAATGACCAAAACCATCGTATACCCTTCTTATTCAAAGCTGAAAGTTACCAATCATTTTAAGGATACATTGAAAACAGACTAATCAATAATTTTACTCATGTGTGACAACACTCAAGGGGGAACATTTACCTTGATTATACATTAGAAAAACATGATTTATACATTAGAAAAACTCGTGCATAAAGTGACATTTCTGAGATAAACGCGCCAAATTATAAACGCCTGTCAGTGATAAAATAATCAGGAATAAATTCTTAATATCACTATATATCGAGATAATTATGTGGAATAAACTCAACAAATCAATGATGTTTTGCCAAATGATGTTTGGCTTGTCATTTTATGGTGTAATGGTAATCCTCACGCGTTTTTTCCTAGAAGATCTAGGTTATAACGAAGCGGATACCATGATGGTTGTCGGTGCGTTTTCATCGATTGGCCCTCTGTTTGCTATTGCTGGTGGATTTATCGCAGATAAATTCCTTGGTGCATATCGCTCATTAACTATTGCCTATGGTGCATTTGCAACGGGTTATGTGCTATTGGTTCTAGGTGCTTCTGCGACCAATGTCCCAATGGCTTTAGCTGGTATTGCACTTGCGAGTTACGCTCGTGGTTTGATGTCTCCTTCGTACCCCAGCTTGTATAAACGCACTTTTAAATCGCAAGAAGACTTCGAAAACTGTTTCCCAATCAACTACTCAGTCAATAATGTGGGGGCACTACTTGGTCAATACCTATTTCCAATGTTTGTTTTGGCTATCGGTTTTAACGGTAGCTTTATGCTTTCTGCTGTTTTGGCCGCGTGCGCATTTGCAACACTAATTATTTTCAATAAACCATTAGTTGGTGTAGCCGCTGAAATTGACCAAAATAAGGTTAGCAAAAAGAACTGGTTGGCTTTCTTAGTGCTTTCTTGCGCGATGGTGGGACTGGTATTTTTCATGTTCTCTAATATGGATATCGGTCAAAACATCGTCTATGCGATCGGTGCAGCCGCTATTTTATATTTCATAACATTAATGCTAAAAGCACAAAAATCAGACGCGCTGAAGATGGGAGCCATCCTTATCATGACCTTGCTCACTACCTGTTTCTTTGTTTACTACGGTCAAATGATGACTTCAATGACCATGGTAACAATCAACACAATGCGTGGTGACTTGTTTGGCTTAATCCCAATAGCGCCGGAAGCATCAATGGCGATGAACCCACTATGGTGTATCGTGGCGGGCCCAGTGATTGCGATGACATTCTCATCACTTGAAAAACGTGGCGTTAACTTTTCTACCGCAACGAAAATCGGCTTCGCATTTATTTTTACTGCCATTGCCTTTGGTATTCTAACCATGGCTGTCATGAGTGTCGGCGCAGATGTCGTTATCCGTCCTGAAGTGTTCTTAGTGATCCACTTCTTCCAAGCGTTTGCGGAAGTGATTGTCGGTAGCCTGGTGGTTGCGTTTATCCTTTCGGTCGCGCCTAAACATATCGAAAACTTCTCTGTTAGCTTATTTTCAGTTGCGATTGCCTTAAGTGGCATTGTCGGGGCCGTCTTCTCGACCTCAATAGCATTAGAAAAAGGCCAAGTCATTACCCAGCAAATTGTACAAACCGTTTATGGCGACTACTTTAAATTGCTGACCATGCTTGCCATTTTGATGGTTGTCATAGCACTTGTTGCTTCGTTTATTATTAGAAAAATGCTTGAAGCGGCTCAGTCAAACCAGCCTAATGACCTAATGGAAGCGAAAAGCTAGACTCATTAACACGTAAAAAAATATCCTCCGGCATCGCCGGAGGTTTTTTAGTTGCGCCCTAGTAGGTGCATCGCGATCTGACATTTGCATATGACTATTACTTACGCCCCATAAACGGTCTATCTTAATATGGGAGCGATAAGGGCTAACAACTTCACGGTAACTTAAATAGTCAAATTCAAAAGGGACACGTCCTGATTTTAGGAACATTCTAAACATTCCACTTTTTCAAAAACAGGCTGAACCAAAAGCTTAGCTGCTAACAAATTGTTTAAGGCTATATTCGGCAACATCATTGAGGTCTGATAAAGCAGGACCTGTCCAGATTACTTCAGCCGTTGTGACATCTTATCTTTAGCTTCAGAATGGGAAACAACTTTACCATCGGCTATAGCACGTTCGCCTCTTGCAATACCTTCAATAATTGAAAGACGATTTTGCATAAACTCGTAGTCATCAACATCAGCCAAGTAAGCTGATGGTTTACCATGTTCAGTAAATCAATATAGGTTCTTTACTATCATGTAGATCTGCTAAGATCTTCGTAGCCTGACCTTTTAGATATGTGACTAATTCAACTTTTATGAGTTCCGCTCCAAAGGAATACTAAAGTGATACTATTTATTTTATCACTTAGAGTATAACAAGCTTCGTGCTGGCTAACGCCACGAGCGGTGAGCAATACCAATCACCTAGCCCTGTATACACTTAAATCAAACCGAAAATACCGAGCGTTGGCAATCCCTCTTTAACCGTTTGTTATGCTTATTTTTCGAGCCTCACAACTTCACCACTCAATGCAACTCCAGCCACCACGGCTCCAGCACCACATTGAAAAGTATCGTTGCTTGAAGTGAGGTTATTTTTGTAATTTGATTTGATATTGACCACCGCATTTCCACCCTCTTTTATCGCTCTGTTTTTAAGAGCAATCATGGCGGAAAGAAAAACCCAATTGCACGCTTCTTCATCTGTTTTATTGAAAGCGTTCGTTTTTTTATTGGTTTTAAATTCACCTAATTCTTTGAGAACTTTTCCGTAACTCTGCTCGCCAAAGTAAAATGAAACTTCAGAGCCTAATTTAGATTTAGCTACTTCAGAGCTCATTGCCTTTGTAATCGAATAATTACCCACATCATCTCTAGCAAAAGTGTTTGATGAGAAGAAAACCAGTGATGAAAGAGCTAAAATTGTTAATTTTTTCATTGTGATAAACTCCAAAATAATTTGATTGTGAATAGAGCATAACGCTGTATTAAAGGGTGAACAATGCCTTTGCTTCGCTTCTTTGTTGCTCATCATCAATATTGCTGAAATCAACAAAGTAACCGTTGGTGTTGACTGAGTACGTTATCACGAATTTCAACCAAGGTTGGTGGCTCGACATCGTTCTTCAACCAGTAGCTAGCATTTAAATAATTGATTTGGCTGTCATCCTGAAGCTCACTGAATATTTCAATAACCAAACCTTGAGGCTGATTGATCTCAGCCATTGCAGTGTTCCATACCAAACCTGACATCATGGCGATAACGCTTACTGCTTTATTTTTGTTTATTGGCATACATACCCTTCCTACTTGAAGTTGCAGCGGTGTTGGCTACGTTCCCTCACCCCAATCACATAGTTTATCTATGTTCATGTGGATACACTTACTTGCCGCCTACCTGCAACTTCAAGTGGTTTGGGTATAAACCTCTAAGCACTTTTAATTATTATCTGATGAAAACCAAAAGAGTTACTTAAGTATTCCATCGTTTATGATTTGTCTAAAATGCAGAAAATCCCTACACACCTATTGACACACAGATCAATAGTGCTTTTGATAAAAATTTAAAATCTTGAGTTAATTTATATGGCCTGGCATCACAAATAAAACGAATGTTTTTATACTATTTGACTGGATTTGTATTTATTGATACTTCTATTACATTGATGCCAAATAACATTAGAATATTTTAATGAAGTCAAGGCTTAATATTCAAACGCTAAATTAGTTCCCTATCAACAACACTTAAAATATATTTTATCTCTGAGCTATTAACATAATCATATTATTAACATTTCTTAGTGAATCTTTGATCTTCATTACAAATGTTTATTATCTAAGATAGTTATTCATTGACTAATTGCTATGTGAGAAGAGTATAGGTCAGACCAGTTATTAATCTTCTAACCTCGTTTATATTTTTTCGATATACGAACAAACATAAGAATCTGATGATGAAACTATTAACTTTATTAGTAACTTCTTTATTACCACTTTCGATAGCTAACGCTAATGACAGTGCCATTACACCAGAATCTCTTTCTGCTGATGAAATAATGAGCACACAAAGTAAGCAAACCTACACTTATGTACGCTGCTGGTATCGACTTGCTGCAAGTAATGATGCCCCAGCAACCGATTGGGAATGGGCACTGGATGACAACGGTGATTATTATACGATTGATGGCTATTGGTGGTCTTCGGTTAGATTTAAAAATATGTTCTACACCGACACACCCCAGCAAGAAATTAAACAGCGTTGTGAGAACACATTAGATGTCTCTCATGATACTGCCGATATAATTTATTTTGCGGCAGATAACCGCTTATCTTATAACCATTCCATTTGGACTAATGATCAGCAAAATTCATCACCATCAATTAATAGAGTCGTCGCTCTCGGTGACAGCTTATCTGATACAGGTAATATATTTAACGCTGCACAATGGACGTTTCCTAATCCTAATTCATGGTTTTTAGGGCATTTCTCTAACGGTTTGGTGTGGACTGAGTATTTGGCAAAAGATAAAAATTTACCGTTATATAATTGGGCTGTAGGTGGTGCTGCGGGGCGCAATCAATACATTGCTTTAACTGGGGTGTATAACCAAGTCACTTCGTATCTCACTTATATGAAGATGGCAAAAAATTATCATCCTGAAAACACGCTATTTACCTTAGAGTTCGGTTTAAATGACTTTATGAATTACAACCGCGAAGTCCCTGAAGTAAAGGCCGATTTTAGTAGCGCGATGATAAGACTTGTCGATTCAGGGGCGAAAAATATCATTTTATTTACATTACCCGATGCAACCAGAGCACCTCAATTCAAATACTCTACTGCGGAAGAAATGGCTAAAGTCAGCTCGAAAATTAAATCTTTCAACATGTTCATCAAAGAACAAGCACTTTATTATCAAATGCAAGGGATCAATATTGCGCTATTTGATGCGTACACCCTGTTTGAAAACCTAGCATCAAATCCTCAACATTATGGCTTTGAAAACTCATCCGATGCTTGTTTAGATATTAATCGTAGTTCTGCAAAAGATTATCTCTATAGCCATAGCCTGACCAATGACTGTGCGTATCATGGTTCGGATAAATATGTGTTCTGGGGAGTCACTCACCCAACCACAGCTACGCATAAGTTCATTGCTGATCAAATAATCAAGACATCACTTGAGCAATTTCATTTTTGACAATAATCACTGACTGAAAATACATCCACAGCCGCTCGCAGTATCAGCCTATACAATCCATATAGGCATAGCGCTAGCGGCTTTTACTTGTCGAATTGCCAAATGAGTGTGGATATCTTTGACGTTTTCCAGACGTTGTAATTTACGAGTAAAACTCTCGTAGCCTATTAAATCTCGACTTACCACTTCCAGAAGGTAATCATATGCACCCGACACCACATGACAACTAATCACTTCCTCCATATCAAGCACAGCAGATTCAAAATCCTCAATCGAGCTAGCTTGGTGGTTGCTAAGGCTGACTTCAACAAACACCGTCATACCGACCCCAATAGCCTGGCGATTTAAGCTCGCTTGATAACCATCAATCACCCCACTTTCTTCTAAACGTTTCAACCTCCTAGCACAAGGAGAAGGCGACAAACCTACCTTATCTGCCAATTCGGCCGTTGTTAGGCGGCCGTCTTGTTGTAACAAGTCCAACATTCGACGATCTATCTTATCCACTTTGTAATCCTTGATAAATTCCACCCCAAAACCTCTAATTTTTAACTGATTTTGGCAAAAATAATGATAATCAAGCGCTAATTTGCCAGATAAAAGCGTGCAGATCGATAGATAATTGTTAAACATCCTAACTGAATGTTAATACCATTATGATCTCTGGCTATCTGGCAATAATTACAACCCTTTTACTATGGTCTGGTTTTTTTTTCTCTCTGAAAGGCGGCGCAATCAGTAACCTGACGCCAGCAGATATAGCCCTTACACGTTTTCTTTTGCCTGCCATTGTTCTATTTCCATTGCTATGGAAAGCAAGAAAAAATGTGCAAGCTGTCTCTAATCGTTATTTACTGGGTATGTTTTTAGGTTGTGGCTTACCGTATTTGTTAGTGGCAAGTCACGCGATGCACTACGTGCCTGTTGCTGATGGAAGTGCACTCGTGCCGGGCGTGCTGCCTTTATTTGTCTCTGGCATTGCGGTTATGCTGTTTAAGCAACCATTAAGCACTCACAGAATCATTGGACTGGTTCTGATCATGATAGGTGTGGCCCTTTTTCTGTATTCAGGTATGACTGATTTTGCATCAAACCGTCTTACAGGCCATATGTTGTTTCTAATGGGCAGTTTGATGTGGGCTATTTTTACCATTTGCGCGCGAGTGGCAAATTTGCATGCTTTAGTCAGTGCTGGGTTTATTTCATTATTATCAGTAATTGCACTAGTACTGTTAGTATCAATTGGGGTGCTAGACAGCTATTTAGCCGTCACAGCTTTGATTGATTGGCCATGGAAGACAGTGATTGGGCATATGCTTTTGCAAGGTGTCGGAGCGGGTTTAATTGCAGCATTCACCTACTTATATGCAGTATCCACATTAGGTGCAGAACGCTCGGCCGCTATTGGGTCGGCAACGCCGGCCATAGCAGCACTGTTAGCAATTCCTATTTTCGGAGAAATACCTACCACTTTCACTTGGGGAGCTCTCAGCTTTATCTGCATTGGTAGCTTAGTGGCCAGTAATGTGCTGATGAAACACGATACGTCACTCAGCTATCAACCGCCAACGTATCAAAAACCAAGGGCACAACCCTATCAGCGATAACAGATTTCAGCCCAGCGAGCTAAGCCCGCAGTTACTGAGCCAAAATAGTTGCCGCTTACCACTGGCACATGTGGCAGTTGCTGTTCAACCGCTTGGCGCAATATAGGGGAACGCGCCGAGCCGCCCGTCATGAAAATGACATCGGGTTTTACCCCGCCTTGTTCGACAGCTTCTTTCACTAGATCGACCATTTTTGATTTTGGTGATTCAATCGCTTCGATCATCTGTTCACGTTTAATATCAACTGCAACCTGTTCAGACAAAAGGTTGAGCATCACCTGGCATTGAGGAAGGTCCGATAGCGCGATCTTCGCTTCTTCAGCTCGGCGCACAATGTGATAGCCCAACGTTTCGAAATAAACGTTAAGTAGTCTTGCCAATTTGTCTGGTTGCTGCGCCTCTTTATGCAATAACTTAAGTGCCGCTAGGTTTTGTTGAGAATAAAAATCACGTTGCGCTTCAACATTGTTGATCGCAATCGGGTTCCAAAACTGAGTCAACGGCATATCAATTCCTGATACGGCTTTGCTGCCCAAACCAAACGGTGTCATCAACTGTTTGAACGCAAGGTAGATATCCAGATCGTTCCCGCCCACCCGTTGCCCGCTGTGAGCCAACAAACTGGCGCTGCGGTCATCGCGACCTCGCCAACTTGGCCCCATTTCGATCAATGAGCAGTCTGTAGTACCACCACCAATATCCACCACTAACACGGTTTTGTCTTGTTTAAGAGTCGCTTCATACTCCAAACCCGCGGCAACCGGTTCAAACTGAAAACTGACTTGCTTAAAACCAGCACGTTTGGCGGCTCTTGCCAAAATAGCTTCAGCCTGACGGTTGGCATCTTCACCACCTCGGCCATGAAAGTTAATCGGGCGACCAATAACCGTGTCTTGAATGCTCTGCTTTAAGTTCAGTTCTGCTTGTTGTTTGATGTTAACCATCATGGCGCAGACTAAATCTTCAAAAAAGCTGATTTGAATATCGTGTAAACCCGATGCGCCTAAAAACGATTTCGGAGATTTCACATAGTAGATGTCTCTTGGATCTTGTAAATAGAGATCCAGTGCTGCTTGTCCAAACGCGATATCTTGTACAGCAAGGTCGATGCTCTCTTCACGGTTGAAGTTGATCGCTCTTCTTAATACCTGTTCGCCAATTTTGTCGCTCGGTTTGATATTATGGTGGCGAAATAAATGCTCAGAGACAGATTCACGCGTCGGAGCGCAAATAGTCGAAGGAATGTAGTAGCTCTCTCCCTCTATCGGCAGCAATGTGGGCTGCCCATCTTGCATCATCGCCACAGAACAGTTTGCCGTACCGTAATCAAAACCAATAAACATTATTGCTTCCTAGCATCGAAAAAAGGTCGGCAATCCTACCTTATACGTATTGTGAATACTAGGTCGTGTTAACCTTTCACAGGTAAACAATCCATACAAGATGATATACAATCCAAGCTTCTCAAAATAACTAGGCTTAAGTTGATGAAAACTCCTTGTATTGCAGCGTGTAAAAATGAAGGTGGAATATGCTCTGGTTGCCACCGCACCATGCAAGAAATTGTACAGTGGCGTAACTTTTCTGTGCAACAGCGCGATGAGATCATGACAAAACTGAAACGTGACCAAGGAACCCACCGCTGCCCAAGTTGTAAACAAAGCGCTCATTGTGACATCAGTGAAGGTAAAACTACCTGCTGGTGTTTTGAGCTAGAAGATAGAGATACCTCATCGCTTGATAATCATGCAAAATGCTTATGTCGACACTGCCTTACATCACTGCCAATTGTGTGATTTTTGGATTAGTTTAACTAATGATTCCTATAGATTTTTATCTTGCTTAAGATCACACTTTTCGATTGATAAACAGCCAAAACCCTACTAATATCTCGCACCGAAAGAGCTACTCTTTCTCATATTATCATTAGTTTCAGTATCCATTTAACTCTCATTCCGTTGTTGCATTTTTGTGCAGGAGATTCATCATGTCCGCATCGTTTCCATTAGTGAAGCTGACGTTTTTAATTGCGATTTTGACCGCTGTTGGTCAAATGACACAAACTATGTATGTCCCATCCATTGGTCATATGGCGGGTGAGTTTTTGGTTACGCCGGCATCATTGCAAGCCGTTATGGCGTGTTACTTAATTCCGTATGGTTTATCGCAATTTGTCTACGGACCATTGTCAGACCGACTTGGCCGCAAACCTATTATTATTGCTGGTTTGTTGATTTACATCGTAGGTTCAATATTGGCTTTGTTTGCCAATCAATATGAATGGTTTTTAGCGGGTAGTTTTGTGCAAGGACTTGGCATTGGATGTGGTGGCGCAATGTCTCGTACCCTAACGCGCGACTGCTTTTCTGGGGCAGAACTGCATAAAGCAAATAGTTTGATCAGCATGTGTGTGATCTTTTCACCACTTATTGCTCCTGTATTGGGCGGCTATTTAACTGAAAGCTTTGGTTGGCGTTCTAGTTATCTTTTTCTGTCACTGTTTGCCATTGCGGTCATCATTACCATGATGACCAGTATGGTGGAAACCTTACCGAAAAACCTGAGAAAACATGAGCGCGTCTCTAGCAGCTATCGTTATGTACTAAATGACAGACGTTTTCAAGGTTACTTAATTTGCCTTGTAGCAACCTTTTCTGGCGTTGCAGTGTTTGAAGCAGCGGCAGGTGTGCTGTTGGGCGGTGTATTACAATTACCAGCGACAACCGTAAGTTTGTTGTTTGTACTACCAATTCCTGGTTATTTAATTGGTGCCGGATTGTCGAGTGTTATTGCACAGCGCGTTAATGAAAAAAGTGCGCTGTACGTTGGGCTAGTTGCGATAGCCATCGGCTCGCTCGTGGTGTTTATTCCAGGCTTGTTTGAGAAAACAACGGCACTCACTTTAATTGGTGGGGCTACGGTCTATTTCCTAGGGGCGGGTATTTTATTCCCTGCAGCGACAACAGGGGCATTAACTCCACTGCCTTATCACGCAGGAACAGGTGGCGCAGTCTTAGGTGGCATGCAAAACCTAGGCGCAGGTTTAGCAACACTGTTGGCATCAGCCATTCCAGCTCATAGCCAAATGCCATTAGGTGGTTTAATGCTATTGATGTCGGTGTTTGCGACTCTAGGACTGATTCGAGTCTACAGCAAACAAGACCCATCCAATGAAATGCCATTGGCAATTTAAAGTGGTCAGGGAGGCGTATAGCCTCCCTCTTCTATTCCTACTTGATACTTAAGGCTTGATTAGAAAACTGGATACCATCCCAACCATATTCAATGAAGTTGCGAATGTTTTGGTGATCATCATTCTCTGGGTTTTGTAGAACGTCTTTGCGGTAATAGTCACCAAAACAAGCCAATGTTTGCGCCTTATCTAACTGCTGTAATTGCGCAAAAGCAAAAATTTTGCATGAGCCATTATTTTGATTCTCCGCATTGAGAATTTCACCATTTTTAAACTCCGTTGGTGTAAAGTGATAATTATCATCAATGGTTTCAATCACTTGGCTAAAGACTATGCTGTCAGGCTGCCGTGTTAACAAGGTGAGTAGTTCGTTCAATTCCATGTCGACTCTCTTTTTAACTGGTAAAAGCGTCAGTCTAAGTAAAAACAAGTGCAATGAAAAGAATCACTCTATCGCAGTCCAGCCTTTAGGTATCGATAACCCCCAACGTGCCATTTCGGCCGCATGATAAATTGCTTTTCCTTGTAGCCCTATTTGTACTGGTATTTGGCTTGCATCTTCATTGTGCTCCAAAATGCGGACCACTATATCAGCGGCCATCTGCCCTTGATCACTTCCTGCAAGTACAACGCCACCAGCTGCTTTGCCTTTACCAATCGAAAAATCCCAAAAACCGAATAGCGGTACTTGGGTATTTTGGTTGGTCCATGTCATGATTTTTTCAGCATCAACATGATTCCCAGCGTCATCCATTAGTGTTTGAAATAAACCGACAACAATCGCACCAAAGCCTCTTTTATTCGCTGTATTAATCTGTTCATACCATTCTCTATCAGTAGTGATCGAGGAAATCTCCGTTGTGATGCCTAAATTATTCTCAATCATACTGACTTGAGTTTTCATATATTCCAAAGCGATTTTCGCGGTATTACCAGAGTCAAACAGCACGAGTACTTTTCGCTTATCCTCTTCCAGCATACGGCCTATTTCGCCCATGGTTTTCACAAACAGAGGTCGTTCTAATATCCCCGTGACTTTGGCTTGTCCTTGGTATTGCATAATGAGTTTTCTCGGGTTGTCATTGATCCCCAGAAATACAATTGAAATCGGCTCGTTATACAGTTTCGGCAACATATAAACTAAAGCGTTATCATCACCCAGCACCACTACATCAGGTTTAGCCTGTTGATAGGCCGCGAATGCTTTTTCAGCCATTACCGAATATTGACTAGCAGGAATTCGCTTGGTGTTCATCTCAAAGTTTTCGAGTTCATAGCAAGGTGTTAACGTATGCTTAAGGGCCTTCAGATAACTTTGATCCCATTCGTTGTGTTGGTGATAACTTTCAATGACTAAAATTTTTTCTGCCAAAACCGAAGGACTGATCAGCAACCATAACAACATCCAACGCATGAGTTATCTCCAATAATTTGATTTATTTTGTTAAGTGTAGCCAATACCCCCTCATTCATACTTTAGATTCAGCATCTATACTGAAATACATCACGCCAAAACATGAGTAGAGAAATGAATAGAAGTCGTCAATTTGAAGAGAGTGACAGCAGCCCGATCTCTAGCCATATTGGCCGGCGAATCATTATTTTTCTAGTTATTCTTAGTGGGCTAGTAACGTTAATGACCACCCTAACACAAACCTATTTCGACTATAATCGTGAGTTTAATGACGTCGCTCAGCGTCATCACGAAATAGAATTTGTTCATGCCGATCTACTGGCCACTGCTTTGTGGAATTATGATCTCGTCACCCTTCAACAACGTCTGGATGGTCTGGTTAATTTACCCAAAATTGATTATTTGCTCATCTCTTCTGGGAATTATCACTTCAGTGCTGGTAATAAAGTAACTGAACGTGTCTTAAAAAACAGCTATCCGATGCTCTACCTAAACCCTGATACTGGCATTAAAGAGCAAGTAGGCACTATCTACATTGAGTCCAATGCTCAAGAAATCTATACCTATCTTATTCGGCAGTTTTTAGTTGTACTTGTTGTGAACGCGATGAAGACAGTTTTTGTATGTTATGTGATTCTAATTATTTTCCACGAAAGCGTGAATCGAAGGTTATTTGCCATTGCTAACTACTTACGTAAATACAACCCTCGACACCCACCTAAACCTCTTCAGCTAGTACATAAAAAGTGGATTATGGGACACCACGATGAATTGGTATGGTTAGCCGATGAGACCAATAAAATCACAACCAATCTGACAACGCTGTACAACAATATCAAGTTTGAACAAGAGCGACTTGCGGATTTCACCGAAGTTTCATCAGATTGGTTATGGGAGACAAATGCATCCAATCAGCTTATTTATGCTTCAGAACCAATGCGCCATGCATTAAACATTGCGGCAAATGAGAAGCCATTCCTCTCTGAACTAACGCAATTTAAAAATTTGAATCACTTTTTACATCTTCTTGAAAAAAAAGGAAATTTTTCCAAATGCGAAGAAAATATCGTTATTTCCGGTGTCACGCAATATCTCATGTTTCAGGCGATTGCACGCTATCGTAATGAGCAATTCATCGGTTTTAGAGGTACAGCAATTAACATCACTGAATTAAAACTAGCGCAAACCGAACTTGAAGATCTCAACCAAAACTTAGAGCGGCAAGTTGCGCGAAGAACGCTTGATCTTCAACAGCGAACTTCAGACCTAAAACAGAGCATGCAACAGCTACAGGAAACACAAAGTCAGTTGATTGAATCAGAAAAACTGGCTGCATTAGGTGGGCTAGTGGCCGGGGTCGCTCATGAAGTCAATACACCACTAGGTATTGCAGTAACCGCAACGTCGGTGATTAACGATATCAAAAACGAACTGAATAAAGCCTTTGCCGACCAAACACTGACCAGCAGTCAGTTTTCATCGTTAATGCTGCGCATAAATGACACGACTCAAATGTTGGAAAGCAACCTAAACCGGGCAGCAAAACTGGTACGAGACTTCAAACAAACAGCGGTTGATCAAGTATCTGAGAGTCGGAGTCAGTTCTCTATTCATCAAGTTCTGCATGCCTTAATTGCAAGTCTTCATCCAGAAACACGCAAGGTGCCCGTTGTGCCTAGTATAGAAGGCGATGAAACAATCACTATGAATAGTTTACCGGGTGTATTGACTCAAATTGTTTCCAATTTAGTGATGAATAGCATTAACCATGCTTTTGCACAACAGCCAAATCCGGAAATAACAATTCGTTTCTATCAGCAACAAGATAATATTATTTTAGAGTATCAAGATAACGGCTGCGGTGTGGAGCCTGCTTTGCACCACAAAATTTTTGAGCCCTTTTATACTACTAAGCGAGGCAAAGGTGGCTCGGGGCTAGGTTTGAATCTCGTCTTTAATTTGATGAAGCAAAAGCTGAGTGGCCAGTTGCTATTTGAATCCGATGTCGATGAAGGCGTACATTACACTTTCACCCTACCTAAGACACTAGAATGGGATATAAAGCCTTAAGCATGCATCACCGCCATTGGCGGTGATGCAATATTGATAAACAAAGTTTAACTCGAAACAAATGATTAATCGGGTAGTTGATTACGAATGGTGATAAAGTCACCCCAATGCTCTATCATTAAATCAACTAAGTCTGGGTCAAAATGTTTTCCTTTTTGGGCAACAATTTCTTGCATAATGGCATCATCTGTCCACGGTTCTTTGTAACTTCGCTTAGAACCCAACGCATCAAATACATCGGCTAATGCAGTTATACGACCGCTGATCGGTATCCGATTACCGATCAATTGGTGGGGATAACCCGTTCCATCCCACTTTTCATGATGAGTAGCAGCAATTTCTTTTGCGACGGCAATCAGGCGACGCTTGGAGCGACTTAAAATTTCCACTCCATATTCAACGTGCTTTTGCATAATCTCCCACTCTTGCGCGTCTAACTTGCCTGGTTTATGCAATATACTGTCTGGAATGGCAACTTTACCGATATCGTGTAGCGGTGAGGCACTCTTGAGCATATCTACCTCTTGCTCCGGTAAACCATACAATACAGCTAGTTTTTCACTGATCAGAGAAACTCGCTGTACATGTGCACCGGTTTCTCTACTCCGCGCTTCAACCGCATTGGCTAAGTTATACACTAGCTCTTTTGAGGTTTCCCGCAGGTCGACTAACAAGTTTAATTTTTCAAAGGTCAGTCCGATGTTGTGCATGTAGATCTTCAGTAACTGTTTATCAAGCTCACACAAATCATCTTCAATATTAATGTACAGTAAGTTATCTACGCCACGATCATCCGTTGTGAATAAAACGGAAGCATCACCAAAATCTTGTGATTGCTGGGAATTCAATACATACCGACAACGAGTCGCAACTTGGTCGGGTAAACGCCCGAGGTTGCACTCAGAATAAAAATCAATATAGTCGCCAGTAGCCGCTAATGTCAGCGCTCGGCACTCCTCCCCTTCAGGCCTAGGCTGAACAATGCAGTAAAAAGCTGACGAATGCAGTTTAAGAAGTGAAGTTAGTTGCCCGAGCACTGACTCAGCATAAGTTTTCAATGTAGTGGTATTTTGCACATTGGCAGAAGCTTGAATGACACGGCTCAAGCCTTCTTTTTGTTCTTTAATCAAACATAAATCACGATAAGCACGAAGCATGGAATACAGCAGCGTTCTAAGCTTCTGCGTCGTGAGTTCGGTCTTCTCTTTATAATCATCAATTTCGTACTCTTGGATAACAGTATCTTCAGGTGCTTGACCCGCCTGTCCTGTACGAAGCACTAAGCGAATCATCTTGTTATTACACTCTTCACGAATATATTTTACTAATTCCAGACCAGCATGTTCCGTTTCCATGACAACATCGACTAATGCTAAAGCTATATCGTCGTTTTCTCTCAGTTTCTCTTGAGCCTCAGTGCCTGACATTGCGGATATGAGATCAAGAGGTCGGCCTTGAAATGTAAAACCGTTTAGTGCCAAACGGGTAATTTGGTGCATCTGCTCATCATCATCCACAAGCAGTACATACCATGGCTTAATTTCAACTTTCGGCTCATACGAACCTTTATGCTCATGTCCATGTTCTTGTTGATAATCTGCAAAAAGATCCATTGCCTAATTCCCTTGAATGACGATTTGTCTACTCTTTAGGTTTAGCACATAACGGCTTTTTTAGTGGATGAATTCTGATCAATATGATGAAAAACAAAGCCCCTATTGAATTCAGCATAGATTGATTCAAATAAGGGCTTGTAGGCAGAACGTGACTAGCGTTCTTTAGGAGGAACAATGACGATTCGTTGCTATCGTCACTGCTTTGGGAATAATGTCGCAGTGCTCGTAATAATAAAAGAGTAAACCTTATGTTTTATCTTTCCTCTTTTATCGCTGAACTCCCCTTGGCGTTTCGTTGAAGTGTCTTTTATATTCTCGACTAAATTGTGATGCACTGGTGTAACCAACCATACGTGCGGCATCATTAACCCTTTTGCCTTCCACATGAATAAGCTCTTTGGCTTTATTGAGTCGTACTTTCTTCAAATATTGTAAGGGAGACTCTAAAGTGACGGATCTAAAAGCTTGATGGAATGCAGAAACGCTCATATTGGCCTCTTCAGCCAATCGCTGCACGGTAATTGATTGATCATACTCTTGATGGACTTTGCTCAGTGCTTTCGCTACACGTGCGTAATGACCTTCTTGATGAGCGAGATCAAACAACACATGCCCTTCACTGCTGGTTAGGGCACGAAATACGATCTCTTCAAGTATCGCCTCTCCCAATACTTTTGCTTCCAGATCATTCACCAGTGCGGACATTAAGCGAATAGTGCTCGCCAGCATTTCTTTGTTCATTTCTACCGATTTAAGACCACATTTCGATGTTTTATCGCTGCAGTTTCGATAAAAACCCGACTCTTCAAGTTTACTTACCTGTTTGAGTAACATCGAATGGTCAATATTGATGGTTAAACCCAGTAACGGTTCGTTTTCTGTGGCAAAAGCTTCACATTCTAGTGGCAATGGAACGCCTACAACCAAATAGTCATTCGGCCCATAGTGGACGGGGTTACCTCCAATATGGATCTGTTTATGCCCTTGGCCTAAAAGAATAATGCCGGACTGATAAACAAACGGCTGCCGTTGGTTACCCTGGCTGCTGCGATAAAACCACACATCAGCGATGACCGTCTGATGAATTCCCTCCAATTGATCTAAAGACTGTTTTTCTACGTATCGTTGCATCAGTTGCGCAAGTTCGCTCATGACACCTCCTAAAGAGACAATATGGCTAAAGGATACAAACCAAATAGAATTAGGCAATTTATTTCGAGAAATTGGCCTATATTCAATGTCAATCAAGTACTAATATGCACATTGTAAAACACTGCCTTGGAGGTTTTCCTCCATTTTTAGAAGCAAAAAGGTGAGAATAATGAAATTTACTTATGTTAACCCTACTCAAATTTATTTCGGCCAAGAACAAATTGCAGCGATCAGCAGTGCAATCCCTACAGACAAAAAAACCTTGGTTATTTATGGCGGTGGCTCAATCAAAAACAATGGTGTTTATGATCAAGTCGTCAGTGCACTAGCGCATCATAACTGGGTTGAGTTTGCCGGTGTAGAGCCAAACCCAACCAAGGAAACACTCGACAAAGCCGTTGCGGTAGTGAAACAGCAAGGCATTGATTTTATTCTTGCCGTTGGTGGTGGTTCCGTGATTGATGGCTCAAAATACGTTGCAGCGGCCGCCAAATACGATGGTGATGGTTGGGATATTATGCTCGGCAAACACCAAGTAGTTGAAGCAACACCTATTGGTGCAATCTTGACTTTGCCTGCGACAGGCTCTGAATCGAACATGGGCGCAGTAATCACTAAAGCTGAAACACAAGACAAACTAGCATTCATGGCACCAGCGGTTCAACCGAAGTTTGCCGTACTTGACCCAGATGTCATGAAGTCATTACCTGAACGCCAGTTGATCAATGGCTTGGTAGACGCTTGGGTACACGTTTGCGAGCAGTACCTTACTCTACCAACCAATGCGATGGTTCAAGACGGCTATGCTGAAACGCTCCTTAAAAACCTGTTGGTACTTGGCCAGCAATACGCAGAAAGAGACAATGACCAGTGGCGAGCGAACCTAATGTGGACAGCAAACCAAGCTCTGAATGGGTTGATTGGTAGTGGTGTTCCTCAAGATTGGGCTACGCATATGATTGGTCATGAATTTACTGCTTTGTGGCATGTAGACCACGCGCGTTCTTTGGCTATTGTGCAACCCTCTTTGTTGCGTAATCAGCTTGAAAACAAACGGGCTAAATTAGAGCAAATGGGCAAAAATGTATTTGCTCTACCAGCAGGCGAAGATCTAGCACTACGTACAATTGACGCTATCGAAGCCTTTTACCATAGCTTAAATGTTGCCACTCAATTTGCTGACCACAGCAGCAGCAAACAAGAAGCGGTCAACGCAGTCATTGCACAACTAGAAGCTCATGGTATGGTCGTATTAGGTGAGCAGCAATCAATTACCATTGAAAGATCTCGTGAAATATTAGAGCAGGCTATCATCTAATTCGATCCGTTTGGCTCATAAATAAGATTTCATAAAAAATATTCTGTTACAATCCGAGCAGCGCTGATAGGCGCTGCTTTTTTGTTTGTAGAAAACCTATGGAAAACCTATGTGGTCAAGCATCATCGTTATTTGTACTATTCATTTATTTTCTATCAGCCGTGGCCCTAAGTGGTTGTTTTATATTAGCAAACCACTACCAGTACTACTAATGGCCACGTCACTGTATCTTGCTGGTATCAGTGACGCTTCCTTTCATGCTATGAATAATTCATTCGGTTTATGGGTACTTGTGGGACTACTTCTTTCAGCGATGGGTGACGCTTTTCTGATGCACCCCAAAGATAAGTTTGTTGCTGGATTAAGCTGTTTTTTGTTTGCGCACATTGCCTATAGCATCGGCTTTTTTCAAACGATAGAGTCCATCACTTGGTGGATACCCGCAGGATTCCTAGCGGTTGGTGTATTGGTATTTTTGCTGCTACTACCCAGTTTAGGTGCGATGATCATTCCAGTCGCTCTCTACATTGTTGTAATTGTGGCTATGACTGCATCAGCGGCCGAGTTTTGGGTGGCTTATCGCTCATCGGCGGGGCTATTGGCTTTGGTTGGAGCATTAATGTTTATGATGTCTGACTTAGTACTTGCCATTGATAGGTTTCGCTCTGCTTCTCATTTCTCTCGACATGTAGTCATGGTAACGTATTACACCGCACAAGGGTTAATTACGCTATCCGTACTCGCTAGTTTAACCGCCTAGCGTTTAATTTAAAAAATCCCTAAGCGCTTGCACTGACAACGCCACTGCCTTTTCTAACTTTACTCGCTGCATTTGGTAAACTTTTTCTGGGGCACTATTTTTTTCTATCTCAAGGCACACATCAAACAAAGCATCTAAACCCAAGCTACCGGCAGAGCCCTTAAGTTTGTGTACGATCAACTTAATTTGCTCGCCATTGTCCGCGTGATGCTGTAACTCTAGCAACGCCTCACTGGCACTGCTGGCGAACAACTCCACGATCTGTTGCATCTTATCATGGCCAAGAACATCAATGTCAGCCAACACAATACGGTTATCAATCACAGTGCATTTAGCTTCAACATGGTTTGATGGATTTGAATCTTGAGTGAGTGGTAACGGTTTGCCTTCAAGACTACGTTGGATTATCTGCTCAAGATCTTCTTTTACGATCGGCTTAGGAAGATAGCCATCAAAACCTGCTGTCAAATATTGCTCGACCTCTTCGTTAAAAACATGAGCAGATACTGCGATCATCGGAGTTGATTTGTGCTCTGCTCGATTGACTTCGAAACATTTCAATTGCGCCAAAAGATCAACCCCATTGCAATCGGGTAAATTGATATCAAGTAATGCGATATCAAACTGTTGTTGTGCAAACAATACTTGCGCTTCAGCGCCATCTTTGGCAGTTAGCACCTCATGCCCCATATGTACCAAGAAACCTTCAGCAACCATGCTGTTTACCGGATTATCTTCTACTAATAACACTTTAGCGTGCACAGATGAGGTTAACTGAGTTGGCTGAATAGTTATCGCTTCTCCATGTTTTAGTGGTACAGAAAACCAAAATCGGCTGCCTTTACCCAGTTCGGATTCCATATGTAGCTCGCCGCCCATCGCATCTACGATCCGTTTGCTGATCGCTAGACCCAACCCAGTTCCCCCTTTATGGCCAACACCACCCGTAGCTTGAGTAAACGCTTCGAACAGGTTTTCTTGTTCATCTTCACGAATCCCTATCCCTGAATCAGCCACTTCGAATATCACCTTTTCAGAGTTATCAGCATCAATACTAACGTAAATATCGACATAACCTTGATCGGTGAATTTGATGGCATTACCGACTAAATTGGTCAAAACTTGACTTAAACGAGTCACGTCACCAAACCAGAAAGACGTAACCTCGCTTTCAATCTGCTTGGTAAATTCAAGTATTTTTTGTTGCGCGCGCCCTTCCATCAGTTGATAAATATCTTCGACCATACGATGCAAATTAAAATTAGTGGGGCGAATTTCCAAGTACCCTGCCTCAATTTTTGAGTAGTCTAATACATCGTTCAAAATAGCCAGTAATGTGCTACCACTACGGTTGATGACATCTACATAATGACTTTGCTGGCTGGTCAATGGAGTATCTTGGAGTAAACGAGCTGTCCCTAATACACCGTTCATCGGCGTGCGAATTTCATGACTCATCGTAGCAAGAAAAGCCGATTTCGCACGGTTGGCCTGCTCTGCTTGGTTACGAGCTTTAGCGTGGTTCAACACTTCTGCATTCAACTTAACATTCGCTTGCTGTAATTGTTGGGTGCGCTCAGTCACTACCTCTTCTAGGTGTTCTTTGTGCTCTTGTAACTCTCGTTTGGCTTTCACTTCCGCTTGTGCAACTTCTTTTAGCGCATTGGCTGTGTTTCTTGCGGTGATAATAGCCTTACCCATTTGCGCAAGCTCATCACTACCTTCCACAGTCAACTCAACTTGTAACTGACCTTGAGCAATAGAAAGCAACGCTGAAGAGTATTGCGCTAAGCGCTTAACTACCGAAAGATAAACGACTTTCCACATGATCAAGACCGCCACTAAAAAACCGATCAACGTCAAAATAGTTAGGCTTAATTGAGCCAAATTTAAGGTACTCGACAGAGCCTCAACAGCATTGGTGGTCGTTTGGTTGGAGTCATCCACTAAGCGGTTAACGGTGGTATTTAATTCAGATAACTGCCGCAAAGTGTTTTGCATCAGAGTTAAAGCCGCTTGCTCATTCTGGTAACGCTGCTGTAAAACATCAAAGACTACAGTGCGCTTTTGTAGATCGTTAACCAGAGCGAGCATTTGTTTTGAGCGGGTTGGATCTTCCACTACTTGAACACGCCTTTGCATAATAGAAAGGTTGTGTAAGAACTCGCTCTGGATTTGCTCAATACGTTCCACGTTAGTGGCGGTACGTATTTCTTCGATATGATTCAACATCTTAAAGGCAAGTAGATGCAACTCGTGCAACCGTTCAGAAAGATCTAAATCAACCTCAACCAATGCATCAAGCGCTTGATAAACTTGCTGTGTTTTATTTGCCTGCAATAGGTCATAAATATGTGTGATATTGGCTACCGCAATGGTACTCGTGTTCAACACTTGTGTGCGCGTTAGTTCTTCGAGTTGCTGCGTTAACTGACGCATCTCTTCAACTCGAATATCTAAGTCATCCGCAATATACAATTTGCGCTCAACGGTAATGCCGAGTTGCGCCAGCGCATCAATAACATTTTGCACATGGCTTTCTAAACGAGTCAGGAGTTCTGAATCAAAAGAATCCGCTCCTAATTGTTTGATATGACCGAGTAAAGAGTCTAACTGGTCGAATAACTTCTTACCTGATTGCTTGCGTTCTTGTTCCGTTTTTGCATTGGTCAATGTCTGTACAGATGCGATAATTCGACTGCTTAGTTCTGAAACTTGACGAGCTTCTAACATTGATGGAATGGCGCTATTTACTACATCACGCTCTGTCTTTGCGACCAAAGAAAAACCAAATACGCCAATCAACGCTGACATCAAAACCAGTAATGCCATCGCTGAAAAGGACAACATTAATTTTCTACCAATACTGGCCTTAGCTAATTGCATGACACTCAACCTTAAACATAACTTCTTAAGCAAGACGGAATAGGCTATATTTTGCAGTGTTTATTCTTGTTATGCCAATGAATCCCTAATGCGATTGATATACAAATGTCTTTTACGTTCGCTAGCAGCCGTGCTTCTTACCCTATTTACCGGTTCTGCTATTGCCGATACACCAAACAAAGTATGCGCCTTGTACCCGCATCTTAAAGATTCTTACTGGTTGTCAGTCAACTATGGCATGGTTGATGAAGCTAAAAAGCAGAAACTGAATTTACGCGTCTTAGAATCTGGCGGTTATCCAAACCATGAACGCCAAAAAGAGCAACTGTCATTATGTGTCCGCTGGGGAGCCGATGCGATTATTTTAGGTACCGTATCACCCGATCTATACTTTTCTGAACTAAACCAATATGTAGGTTCAACGCCTGTCTTTTCTGTAGTCAATCACCTTTTTTTGGATAAAACACAATCTCAATTACTGCAGGGGCAAGTCGGTGTCGATTGGTATTGGATGGGCTACTACGCAGGGAAATACCTTGCCGATAAACACCCTAAAGGTAGTGGAACAACCAAAATAGCACTTCTGCTTGGTCCTAAAGTCAGCGGGGGCACAAAACCAGTAACGCGAGGGTTTTATAGTGCCATTAAAGACAGTGATATTGAGGTAATCGAAAGTTTATGGGCAGACAACGATAAAGAGCTACAACGCAACTTAGTCCAGCAAGCGATTGATATTCCTGACATCAATTACATCGTAGGCAGTGCAGTGGCTATTGAAGCAGCTATTAGCGAATTAAGAACAACCGGCAAAACAGAGAATATTGGCTTAGTTTCCACCTACTTGAGTCACGGCGTTTATCGTGGGTTATTACGTGGGCGAGTACAGTTTTCCCCTACAGATAAAATGGTTCAACAAGGGCGTTTATCGATTCAGCAAGCGGCTGCTTTTTTGAATAATGAAACTTATCAAAAAAACTCAGCCCCCATCATTGAGCCGCTAACACCACATTCACTTAATAAGCAGATAATTGCAGATTCGTTATCCCCATCCGAATACAGGCCAACTTTTAGCGTAAAAGAGATTGAATAAAAGCGGCGATTTAGTTATTTAAAGTGCTTATTTAAAATATTAGGAACACTTCAATGCAAAACACGACTCGTACTATGCCTGCGCATAAACATGTCGCTCTCGTTGCTCATGATAACTGCAAGCCAGAATTACTTCGCTGGGTTAAAGAAAATAAAGAAAAATTGCAACGCCATTTTTTATACGCTACAGGCACAACCGGCAGTATGCTCAGTAAAGAAACTGGCTTGGCTATCAAAAGCATGATCAGCGGCCCTATGGGCGGCGATCAACAGATCGGTGCGCTTATCTCGGAAGGTAAAATTGATATATTGATCTTTTTCTGGGATCCACTGAACGCCGTTCCGCATGACCCAGATGTCAAAGCGCTATTACGAATTGCTAGCGTGTGGAATATTCCTGTCGCTACCAACCGCGCTAGCGCAAAATTTCTCTTTTCATCACAGCTAATTGAACAAGAAGTCGATATTGAAATTCCTGACTATCAGGCCTATCTCGCTGAGCGTATGTAACTGAATATTAAGTTAGCAACGTTGAGTTGAATGGTAAACACTGCCCCCTAAATATAGGGGGCAGATCATTTCTGCTTCACAACAGGATAGTCACCCGATAACAATTCTCGCACGAACATCGAACCACTGCCGCTGTGTGTAATCCATACTTTCTCTTTGGCACGCGTTAAAGCCACATAAAATAAACGTCGTTCCTCTGCATATGGGAAATCATCCGATGACTGAGTTAAAGCTCCATCAATGTGCAGCGCTTTGACGCGAGCTGGAAACTGGCCTTCATCAACCCCGACAATAATAACAAAATCGGCTTCTTTCCCTTTACTTGCATGACAAGTCATAAACTCAATATCAAGTGAGCGATAATGGTTTTGCCAGTCCTTAAGCAATTCAGGTTTGTGGTAGTGGTTACGTCCTAACAGCAACACCGATTTCGTCTGGCTGGCCTGACGATTTAATTGCTCCAATATTTTTTCAAGATTACTGCTTGGCGCAATAAATACCGACTTTTGTTTTTGCTGCTTAAAACTATTGAGCGTTTTGCGAATTTGGTTCGGATTCATTTGGATAAATTGATTCGCCACCGCTCCCAACTGATCATTAAAACGATACGTCGTATCGAGATTATGAACAGTCGAGTGTGGGAACCGTTCGGTAAAGCCCATGGTTAAGTCGACATCAGATCCTGCAAATTGATAGATGGATTGCCAGTCATCGCCAACCGCGAACAAATTGCATGTTTGAGGGTTTTGGTCACACAAAGCTTGGATCAACGCCATGCGTTGCGGCGAAATATCTTGATATTCATCAACCATGATAAATTTCCACGCCGACTTAAATTTGCCTTTTACAACATATTCAGTCGCACGGCTGATCATAATATTGAAATCAATCTGCTTCTGTTCTTTCAACATTTGTTGCCATGCTTGGTAGCAAGGCCAGCACAATGAAAACTCGCTGTTAAGTCGCGTATAGTCATGGTGATCAATCAAACGTTGTTGTAGCTCTTTTTTCCCAAGGCCAAGCATCGCAAGTTGATCAAGTTGCTTTTCAAGCCACGTAATCAGCTTCGGATTTTCAACATGGCTGCCTAGTTCATCATCACCGGCCAAATAAGCAATCGGCCAATTAGATAAATGCTTTTGCCAACGCTTAAAATTGGTGGGTGTCATCCAATGTTTTTTCAACCAGTCAACGCACCACGCTTGTTTTAAGTTACTATCTAAAGCAATCGGTGAAATAACAACATCACCATCTTCAACGTCATTTAGAATTTTCAAACCCAGTTGATGGAAGGTGTTAACACGCACCTGTTCAGCCGCCATACCAATACGAGCATCAATCCTCTGCTCCATTTCCTTTGCAGCATCACGACCAAATGCCACTAAAAGTAGCTCTTCAGCTTGAGCAAGGTGACTTTGCAGCAAATACGCAACACGTGCCGTCAATACACTGGTTTTACCTGAACCTGCGCCTGCTAAAATAAGGTTGTGATCATCATTAAGCAGCACTGCATATTGTTGGGAAAGATTGAGCGGTGAACGCTCTACTTGAGAAAATAACACTTCCCAATTTTTGCGCTCTGTTTCTAACCAACGTTGGTTACGCTCGGCGATAGACGTTGACGGTTCCGTTAACCACGGCAATAACTTTTCAATTGCATCGGGTAAGCGCTGGTGAGCTTCTGTAAGATTCATACCCATCGTCTGGAAATCACCTTCAACTTGAGCAATCCATGCATTTAATAAAGAGTGGGGCAAAAATGAAGGTAAACGCTTAAGGCGTTCAAGTTCGAGCTCCCAACGAGGCAAATACTGGCTCAACTGTAAACACTGATGATGATGCCACTCTTGATAAGCGGCCACAGCAGTATGAGCAAACTGACGACATTGCGGCCAAGGCAACCCTTGTACTAGCCAAGACTGCTGAATATCTTCTTCTTCATGAGCAAAAAACTGTAATGTTCCCCACACTAAGCCACGTTTAATTCGAACCTTACCGTTCCAAACATTAAATGGAATGCGCTCTTCACTAACTTTGGAAGCAATGATCAAAAGTTCATGCTCTAGTTCAACTTGGTGGTATTCATTTTGAATTAGGTATTGTGCAGTCTTATTTGCGCTTAGCTGCATTGTTTTATGCTCTTTAATGACGGTGTAAGTATGATATACCAATCACTGTGGCCATTGAAAAATTAATGTCAATACTGCAATGCTTCTTTTCTCGACAAGTAGTCACTTTTCTTTATTTTGATCAGGGTCTTAGTTTAAGCTTCTGCTACACTAGTTTTTTATTTTTATATGTTGAATAACCGTGCAGCTCTCAAGCAAATTGCGTCTACATTGGGCGAACAAAACTGTCAATTACAGCATTCTTATACTCCTCACCCTATTAGGGGTGGTGATACCAGCTTGGCATTTCGACTTAAATACTTGGATAACACCGCTTATGCTTGGTGTTATTGCAGCGGCATTGGCGGAAAGTGACGACAGTTTCACTGGTAGGATAAAGTCACTAACACTGATTTTTATCTGTTTTGCGATTGCGGCGTTTTCGGTCGAATTTTTGTTTCATACACCAATCTTGTTCGCTATTGGGCTTTTTATCTCAACCTTTGGCTTTATCATTCTCGGAGCTATTGGTCCTCGTTATGCCAGTATTGCATTTGGTTCGCTACTCATTGCTATTTACACCATGCTGGGCGCGCATCAAAGCGTTAACCTCTGGTTCCAACCCGTGCTGCTATTAACTGGAGCGGCTTGGTACTATTTTATGTCGATGATTTGGCACATCATTTGGCCAATGCAACCGGTACAACAAAGCTTAGCCAACGTATTTTTGCAACTAGCGAACTACCTTGAGTCGAAAAGTCATCTATTTCATCCAGTATCAGACTTAGTTCCACAGCCGCATCGTATTGCCGAAGCGAATCTAAATGCTGCGACTGTCACCGCTTTAAACCAATGTAAAGCAACGCTATTAAGTCGTTCAAAACGTGGGCATATTGATGGCGCTAGCGACCGTTTTCTAAATATCTATTTCTTAGCGCAAGATATCCATGAGCGTGTCAGCTCGACCCACTACCGCTATCAAGAATTAGCTGAGCATTTCGGGCGAACAGACGTTCTGTTTCGTTTTAAATATTTATTGGAAACCCAAGCTACTGCATGTCGCGACATTGCCCAATCTATCCAACTGGGTCGCAGCTATCAGCACCGTTCAGAATCCGTTATCGCGTTGGACGAATTACAAAGTTCACTCAATCACCTGCAAGAGCAAAAACGTTCAGACTGGCGCATGCTGCTTGCTCAGTTAGGTTACCTATTCAATAACTTAGCAACAGTAGAAAAACAGCTGAGCAACGTCAGTAATCCAGATATAAACAAGCCAGAAGAGGGCGTGCTAGATGATACTGAAGCGCATACATTGAAAGCGATGTGGTTGCGGGTAAAAGCTAATTTCAATAAAGATTCGATGTTATTTCGCCATGCCTTGCGTATGTCTATCGCACTGACTATTGGCTATGCCATTATCCAAGGTTTTAATATTGAGCGAGGCTATTGGATCTTACTGACCACTCTATTTGTCTGCCAACCAAACTATTCGGCAACACGTCAAAAACTCGCTGCTCGTATTATCGGGACGCTGGCTGGCCTATTTATCGGCGTGTTACTACTCACCTTGTTTCCCTCACAAGAAAGTCAATTGGTCTTTATCGTTTTATCTGGCGTGATGTTCTTTGCTTTCCGGCTTAATAATTACGGATACGCTACCGGTTTCATTACCCTGTTGGTTTTGTTTTGTTTCAATCAATTGGGTGAAGGTTACGCGGTAGTACTGCCAAGGCTGGCTGATACGTTAATCGGCTGTGCATTAGCCGTTGCCGCAGTCGTCATAATTTTGCCAGACTGGCAATCCAAACGGTTACACAAAGTGATGGCTGAAGCGATAGATGCCAACAAAACGTATTTAGGGCAAATCATTGGGCAGTACCGCATCGGTAAAAAAGACAGCTTGAGCTATCGAATTTCCCGCCGAAATGCTCATAACCAAGATGCAAACTTAACAGCAGCCATCAGTAATATGCTGGCAGAACCGGGAAAATATAGAGCCGCTGTCGATGAAAGTTTCCGTTTTCTTACCTTAAACCACGCACTGTTGAGCTACATTTCAGCACTCGGTGCTCACCGAACGTGCATTGAAGATAAAATAACCCATCAATTAGTTTTAGAAACGCACCGCGTTATTCACCGTCATTTAGAAATATTGCATAAGCAACTGTACGAGCATTGTGATGCATGTGATACCAGTGATATTGAAGATTCAGGATTAGAAAAAAGATTATCTGAATGGCGCGAAGAAGACGAAAATTCAGCCAGAATGGTACTCCAACAATTGCACCTTATTTACCGTATGCTTCCGGAGCTTCACTCGTTAGCCAGTAAATTCGCCGTAAGAGTCAACTAACACTCTGTCACAAAAAGTAAGAGCGCCTCTAGTTAAGTGCGCTCTTACTTTTTCCTTGTTGTAAACTGACATTGTTCGGACAAAAAGACACCTATCCACCAATAACCTAGATTAAGAAATTTCTTACAGACGCAGTGCAATGAAAGGAAATCAAGCTTATAGCAACCATAAGGACAATCATTTTTTCCCGGGGAAAGCCCCTATGACACATGTACAGTTTGAATCTTTAAAATCACAGTTGCATCACTTGAACCCTCAACAACTGAGATCATTACAAAATGAAATCCAAAATTCATTTGAGAAAAGTTATGACATCTTACTAACTGATGAAGAGATAAATGTCATTTCGAGCTTATTTCGCAACTAATAGCACAGCTTGCTAAAATAGCAAACCAGACTTATGCTTGTAAGAGCAACGAGGGTGAGTCTATGGCAATATCAGCAGTTCATTCGGGTTATCAAATACTCAATCAGTCAGAAAAAATGGCTGATGAAGCGGCGCGTGAAATTAATATAGAGAAAGAGATCTCTCCCGTTGGTAAAGCCGATCAAGCCCTTTCTTTCAACAAAATCGAATATACAAGACCACCAGAAAAACCGCCTCAAGTAGATAGCTTAGTCAAATTAAATCAAGCAACCCAATACAACCGCATTGGTACTAATGTCATTCAGCGAGATCAAGATATGATTGGTTCTCTGCTAGACATCCAAGTATAGCTTTCACCTCTCTCAAAAAATTAACATCCCGAGCAATAAACTGTAAGAGAAATTGAGTAGCCGTTGTGTTTACGCGCTTGATTAGTACAATGCTTGAAAATTCTTTACGACGATTCGCAATGCCTAAGTTAAATCTGCATCGACGAGACTATGTATCTGTTTTGGGTAATGACGTTTCTGCTCAACAATTAGAGCAAAAACTTCAGCAAAATATAGCCCGTCCGGCACTGAAATTAACCCCAAGTCCTTATCTTACCGAGAAAAATGTACATCGCCGTTGGCAAGTACTTGATGAGCGAACGAACAAATCAGCGTTATTTGACCCTTCAACAGCACAAGATATGTTGTGCTATAGCAAAAATATCGAACATTTTATTGGTACAGTCAAAGTTCCGGTGGGTATTGCAGGCCCATTACGAGTAAATGGCTTGTTTGCCACAGATGATTATCTAGTCCCATTAGCCACAACAGAAGCCGCTTTGGTTGCTTCCTACAACCGTGGAGCCAACCTCATCACCGCAGCTGGTGGCGCTAGTGCTATGTTACTCAATGAAGGAGTAACTCGAACTCCCGGTTTCGCTTTCTATAACCTGGTTGAAGCTGGTCAATTTGTCGCATGGCTAGTGACACAATATGATTATTTTAAGCAAATAGCAGAATCGACTACTTCACACGGCAAACTCACTGATATCAACGTCAATATTGAGGGCAATCATGTCTACCTTGTGTTTGAATTTTTAACAGGCGATGCGTCTGGTCAAAATATGGTAACCATTGCTACCAATGCCGTATTTCAAACCATTTTAGCCACAACACCTATCGCGCCAGAATATGCGTTTCTTGATGGCAATTTATCGGGTGACAAAAAAGCAAATAGCCAAACTTTGCGCAGTGTACGAGGTAAAAAAGTAACGGCTGAAATTCACCTATCAGCATCTTTAATCAACAAGTATCTACATACTACCCCACAAGCCATGATGCAGTTTGGTCAAATGACAACTGTTGGTGGTGCACTCAGCGGAACCATTGGCATTAACGCTCATTATGCCAACGCCCTTGCCGCTCTTTATATTGCATGTGGGCAAGATGCCGCATGTGTTGCTGAATCAGCGGTGGGCATGACTCGTATGGAAGTCGATAAAAATGGCGATTTATATGCTAGCGTAACGCTGCCAAATTTGATGATAGGAACCGTTGGGGGCGGAACTGGCCTACCAAGCCAAAAAGCGTGTTTAGATATTCTCGGTCTGCATGGCACAGGGCAATCACAAGCGCTAGCAGAAGTTGCAGCAGCACTTTGCTTAGCTGGTGAACTTTCTATTGTCGGCGCATTTTGCGCCGGGCATTTCTCACGCGCGCACCACAAACTCGCTCGCTAACAAACTAGCGCCCTCACGCTTTCAGTACTTATTTTTATCAGGCCCTGCCATTACGCAGGGCCTTTTTTATATTTCGGATTTAATTCAAACAATGATCAAGATCAAAATAAAAACACAAAAAACTAACCAAAACACTCACTTTATGTTTTCATACGAACATTAAAGAATAAAAACGAAAACAAAGGCATGCTCAATGAACAACATTTCTGTTTCAAACCCTAATGATAATGAATATGATGTGCTTGATCTTATTGTTGTGGGGGGGGGTATCAACGGTGCTGGTATTGCGACTGATGCAGCCGGTCGTGGACTGAAAGTTGGCTTATATGAAGCACAAGACTTTGCCAGCGCAACATCGTCAGCCAGTTCAAAACTCATTCATGGTGGCTTGAGATACCTTGAGCACTATGAATTTCGCCTTGTAGGAGAAGCCTTAGCAGAACGAGAGGTTTTACTCAGTAAAGCACCGCATATTGCCAGACCAATGCGTTTTCGTCTGCCACACCGTCCTTTTTTAAGGCCAGCATGGATGATTCGCGCTGGCTTGTTTCTCTACGATCATTTGGGCAAACGAACATCACTTCCTGCGAGTAAAAAAATAACCTTGGAAGCTGGCAGTGTGACAAAACCTGACATGAAAGTGGGTTTTGAGTACTCAGACTGCTGGGTAGATGATGCACGTTTAGTTGTGCTAAATGCGATGCAAGCTCGTGAACTCGGTTCTGAGGTAAGAAATTATTGCCGAGTTGAATCAGCCAAACGTGTCGGTGACTTGTGGCAGGTCAGCTTGTTTGATGAAAGAACGCAGACCCATTTTGTGCGTCAAAGTCACGCTTTAGTCAATGCGACTGGGCCATGGGTAAAGCAGTTTATTGATGATAAAATTGATATTAAATCACCTTATGGCATTCGATTGATTAAAGGTTCACATATCATCGTGCCGAAAATACACGATGAAGAGCAAGCTTACATTTTACAAAATGAAGACAAGCGGATCGTCTTTGTCGTTCCATATCTTGATCAATACTCAATGATTGGTACAACAGATGTCGAATACCAAGGCGACCCCCGTCAGGTGGCTATTAATGGCGAAGAAAAGCGCTACTTATTGGAAGTCGTCAACAAGCACTTTGTGCACCAAATTGAGTTAGAAGATATAGTTGCTGACTTTAGTGGCGTTCGACCACTTTGTGATGATGAATCTGACTCACCACAAGCGATCACTCGTGACTATACTTTGTCTCTTGATCAATCTGCTGATAACGCGCCTCTGCTATCCATTTTTGGTGGCAAACTAACCACTTATCGTAAGCTAGCCGAATCGGCAATGGGCCATTTAAAACCATTTTTCAATCAAATGTCCGGCAGTTGGACCGCTGATAAAGCACTCCCCGGCGGGGAAGATTTTTATCCAGCCCAACTGAGACAACATCTTGAACAACAGTTTCCACAACTAGAAAGCAGCACAATCAAACGCTGGGTCACCAATTATGGTAGCCATGTTAAAGTGATGCTTGATGGCGTTAATAGTGCAACAGAACTCGGTATAGATTTCGGTGAAGGTCTCTATCAACAAGAGGTCGATTATTTGGTCCACTACGAATTTGCGGCTACCGCCGAAGATATCGTCTGGCGTCGCAGTAAGTTAGGATTAACGTTAACCAAACCACAACTTCAACAGCTCGAAGATTATCTTGTTTATTTGCAGCAAGATAATGATAAACGCATCAGTGCCTGAAAAGGCAGATGATTTGACGCAAGCTCTTAGAAACCTCACATTCTAAGAGCTTTTTCCTTGATCTTAGTAGTTCAGAAATACATCACGAGTTATAGTTAACATATGTCAATGTAGAAGCGTGACGTCAATGCCGATACCAGATACAAACCTAATTGAGTTACTCCGACTTCTCAAACCCGGTATGAAAATGATGGCTAATATAGAATTCGGACCTAAAGATTCTTATAGCTTTTCAACCTCGGTTGTTGGATATAAGCGAGATCGCTATGCGTTGCTCGATATGCCAACCAAAGTGCAAGAAGACTTAATAATGCGCAAAATAGTCAATGTTCAAGTCACCCTTCGTGGCATTTGTGACACTGAGTTTGGTCATATTCTTGCGTTTAAATCGACAATCATTCGCTCGATGTCCAAACCTATTGGGTTATTTTTCATTCGCTTCCCCAACCACTTTGTGACCAAAGCAATTCGAGAGCATGAACGTTATAAATTGTCGCTTCCTGCTACGATTACTGACAATGAACGAAAAATAAAGGCAAAATTGGTCGACTTTTCCATTTCGGGGTGTGCTCTGTTTACCGCAACAACTCATGACTTAGAAAAAGAAATGATCATCAATGTGAAGTCAGCTTTAACGCCATTATTACCTAGTGATTTAACCAGTCAAATCATCAACATTCACTCTCACGAGAATGGATTTTTGGTTGGTGTAAAGTTCACACAACCAATTGAGATGACACCAGAGCTAAAACAAAAAGTGCTCGAACACTCTTTTATGGCAGGCTTAACTTCTCAGGTTACGATTTAAATTAACCCGTTGTTGCTGAAAGTGACTAAATGCAGCATGTAGTGCTTTTTCTTTGATCGGTTTGACGATCACATACTCTGCGCCAGCCTTAAGAAACGCTTCATTAGTTGACGGCATGCCATCGGCAGTACAAGCATAAACTGGCGTATCTAACCCCAATTCATACTTAATCAATTGTGTAGTCTCCACACCGCCTAAGTATGGTAGTTGGTTATCCATGAGAATAAGGTCTACCCTATGCTCCTTCAAATAATCAATTGCTTGTAGACCATCTTCAACCCAAATCACTTCCATCTTATATTTCTTGCAAAAAGCTTGGGCAATAAAAGCGTTGGTATGGTTATCTTCAACAAGTAAAACTTTGATCGTACTTTCAAACATGTTGCTTGGCAGTACGCTTTCAGCAGTAAACGCATCATGGGAGGCATGACCTAAGGTAAGTGGCAACTCAATATAAAACCGCGTCCCCACACCAAATTGACTTTCAACGCTGATGCAACCACCTAACATCTCAACCAAGCTCTTCACTATCGCAAGCCCTAAACCGCTTCCTCCATATTCACGAGTTGTATTCGATTCTGCTTGCATAAAGGGCTCAAAAATTGATTCAAGATCTTGTTCTTTAATGCCAATGCCAGTATCAGACAAAGCAATGTGCAGACAATCTAAATCGTCGACTTGCTTTTGAAGAAACTCGATGTAAATAGAGCCTTTATGGGTAAACTTGGTTGCATTATTTAATAAGTTAAAAAGAATTTGGTTTAAACGCACCTGATCACTATGGATAACCATATCTGCTGCAATATTTCCTTCGATCTTGAAGTCGATATTTTTCGCTACGCAAAGTGGACGGTAGATACTCTCAACCGCAGAAATCACTTCAACCAATTTAAAATCAGCCTCTTGAATCCTAAATTGACCTTGTTCAATTTTAGAAAAATCGAGGATATCATTGAGTACCGCCAGTAAATGTTCGCCACTATTGCATAGCACATCCACTTGCTCACGCTGCTCTTGGCTATGAACGGTTCGTTTGAGTAATTGTGATACCCCTAAAATACCATTTAATGGCGTTCGCAGTTCATGACTCATTTTTGCTAAGAATTCGGCACGAATTCTGGCCGTTTCTTCAGCCTCTTGCCTTGCAAGGCGACTCTGTTTGGCTGCTTCAGCAATGGTCGTAATATCCTGTCCTTGGGTAATGATCGATTCAATTTTTTGTTCAAACACTATTGGCGACAAATTCCAGCGGAAAACTTTATTCCCCACCTCTACATTCACTTCACGAAAAGTTTCTTCTTTCGCCGCTTGGCGTATTTTAGGTTGTAATTCCAATTGTAAAGCGTCAAATAGACACTCCTGACTCTCATTCAGGTGCATAAAATGCTTTTGTGCAGACGGATTCATTTTGATCGGTTGAGCGTCGATGTCCCATACAATAATGGGGGAAAGTGAGAAATTGAACAGATCTTCAAACTGCTTTTCTTGCTCAGACAGGAGCTTAAAAGTGTGCTCTAGCGTTCGTCCAAAATGATCAAATTCATAAATTTTAGAACCTGAAAATAGCTCATAACTACCGATTTCTGCCGCCTTATGGGTGTAAATCATCAAACTACTGATTTCGTTCTTAACTCGTCGGTGTAGCCACCAGCGAGTTAACACCGATATACACGCCATTGCAATTAAGGCGAAAACCATCCAAAAATAGAAATTATCGCGTAATTTAAGTACATTTTCATTACTTTGAACACTGAGCACATCAATATAAATAGGCACACCTTCAATCGTCAAATTAGTGCGACTAACGATAAGCTCTTCAAAATCATCTTGGTTGATGCTATCAGCGAACACATCATTTTCAGTGTAAATTTCATTGCCGTTGAGCGTTGAAGCTAAGATATTTTCACCAGCCGTAATGAGTAAGTTTTCTGAGTTACTGCCATCTCGTAATGTTTCAGCTAATATGAAATTATTATTCAACACAGTAGCAATATGCAGTAAACCAACCACTTCACCAGACACCAAATCAATAATTGGTGAACGCCTAGCCATCAAATAAATCGACCCGGACTTAATCATATGCCAGTTGCTACTGAGCGCAATCTTACGGGCCATTTTCGTTAAATCTAGTCGTGCTATACCATAAAATTGAGCGTTACCATCTTCCCATATCAACTCATCAACATTCGAAATAAAGCGAATATCTGGAGTATTGATAGGTTCAAGCTGATCTACTCCCAGAAAGTAGAGATCCAATAATTGATTACTGTCTTGGCGGATGGCTTTCACTAAATTAGCATTCTTTGCACTGCTATCTTGATTAATTTGTAACAATGAAAGTCGAAAATTAAACAGATTTTGAATCAAACTAGAAGTTTGTATTGCTGTTCGCTGTACTTCTTGAGCAATGATATTGCTGCTGATCTGATAGCTTTGAAATAACACACTCAACGTCAATATACCGATCACAGCAATAACCGACTTGGTAATCAGAGTGGCTATTTTCTGCTTTTTTTTAACGCTGCTAGATCTTAAACTCATCGTCAAATCAACCGTTAACGGTCTGAGTAACGAAATGCACGTTGTTTGAGCATTTCAATGTGCTGAGGTGGAACATCTTGGGTGACCATTTCAAAACCTCCCGAATATACTGTCGGAACGGACTTACCTTCTAGATCCCACTTGATGGCTTCAGCCATCGCAACACCTGTATCATCATTGATACGCATCACAGTGACATCAAGCGTTCCATTTTGTATCGCTTCTAGTTCAGCCGATCCCCCACCCCAACCGTTTAATTTAATATCTTCTCTATGGTGAAGTTTCAAAGCATCCATAGCTCCTAATGCTACATCAGTAGCACAAGCGTATATAAAGTCTATGCTTGGTGTTTTTTCAAGAAGAGCCATGGTGGCATCAAACGCACTCTCGCGAGTTGCCTTGGTATAAAAGGAAGAGACTAACTGATAGTTATCATCGTGGGTCATTTCTTGAATAAACGTATCACCGCGAGCATCACTTACATATCCTTCAGAAAAATAAAGCACAGCATAAGATCCTTGAGCCGGTATTGCTTGCTTATAATAATCCGCTAGCTGCATTGCGCCCGTTTTATGATCAAACCCCACATACATAAAAGGTTGTCTATCAGCCCAGCTTTTCAACGGTGTGGTGATGTTTTGTAATATGATTTTAGTTTTTTTAGCACTTTGAATTTGCTCAATAAACTTACGGTGGCGAGTGGTGTCGAGGGTGAAAATCAAATAATCGGACTTATTTTTAATCGCCTCCATCAAAGAAAGACTTTGTTGCCGAACATCTACATTAGGGCGCGTAAATACCTGATTAAGTTGATAATTAATGCCTAATTCATCTAATCGCATTTCAAATGCTTTGATATTACGGATCCAATAATCAGAAACTTGCTGTCCAGGGTACACGACCGAAATATTAACTGGCTTGGTTTGCTTTTTAGAAAGTGGGATCGGAGCATGACTGACCGTTTCAGTCATCTTGTTAGTTAAAATTTTTTGCTCTGGATTCAGATCCAAAAACTCTTGATACTGCCAGTAACCATTTAAAGGTTGAGCAGAAGCCTGAGCCGTCATCAGTAATGCAAAACTTAAGACTAAAAAATTGAGCAAAATTTTTTTCATGGAATTCTCTATACCAGATTCAGAATTTAAACAAATAATGATCGACTTAACCCTGATAAAATATACAAACGCTGCTGTTTTATATTTCACAAAACAAAATACAGCATATCATATTGATTATCAAACATGTGTTATACAAATGATAGTGCAAGCCTTCAAAAAAACTGGCTTACACTGATAACTGCTCAATTACCAAGCACCATTTATCCTATCAATTTAAAAGGTAAAAGCTAAATTACCTGAAATACCAAATTGGTTGTCTCCCGCGTAGTTACCTGCAAGATCAAAGCTCACTAAATCCCCCGGACTGATGCCAATACCAAAAGTAAACGCATCATCTAATGTATCTTCAAGATCCACTTTATAACCGGCTCGTAATTGCACCCAAGCCCAAGCATTCCCTTCTACCCCAAAACGTAGATATTGTGTGTCATCTTTTAGATTTTTGAATCGCTCTTGTTTAGTCGCATCGATGTCGATAGCAGCCGAAAATAATTCTGTGACGTATCCACCAGAAAAGGCAACCTGCGTATCAAGTTGATAGGTGCTGATACCATCAATAGTTTTCAACTCCTGAGCAAAAAGGTCCTTAACAGCGACACCAATACGGAAGTTACCTATGAGCCAAATAGCACCAAAATCGAGATTAAAAGCGTTATCGTTGGTTTCACTCTTATCATAATCTGACAAGTCAAAATCTTTGACCGAAACCGTTTGCTTGTAGGTTCTAAGCTGTTGAATTTTAGGGGTGATACCAAATGACAATTGCTGACCAGCCAGGCTATACATTTTAGCCATGGCCAAACCAAATTCAGAATAACCAAACGCAATTAAGTCAACTGTTGAGTTTTGGTAGCGGTTTTCAACTGCAGCGATACTGTCGCCACCATTGGCAGCAATGTCTGACCGAGAAATAACTTCAGCGTAGCCGTGTGCAAAAATATTCAGCGACAAAACATCGAGTGGAACAGCGACCGCCATGCCAGCACCGGCAGAAACCGCCAAAGGTTTATCATCAGCTAATTGATCTAGGTAACTGTTCAGTTGTGTGACATTACTCTGATTAGGGTTACTTGTGTTTTCGAAAGTCTTGATGCTGTCTTGTAAGTCGTCAATTGTTTCAAGGCTTTTGTCAGGATCTCTTGTAGTTGCACCAATTGCAGGGAAAAGTACACCAAAAGTATGGCGGTCACGGTAGACTGCAACCAGTGCTGGGTTATAAAACGGAGCAATTAAGTAATCCGCGGTTGTGACGCCAGTATTCCCCATGCCATTACCGCGCGCATCGGCCACTGTATTCACCGATTGTACAGATGCCGAAAACAATATAAGCGATGCTACCAAATACCATTTTTTGTATGTATCCATCATTATTAACCTTGTTTTAGTCGTCCTATGAACAAGGTTAATACAGTTTTACAATTCAGACACAAAATTAGAGGATGCTGCTCTCATTTTTACTTAGGAAGGGAGATCAATCGGGAAATAAAACGGTTCTTGGGTTATGACCAACTGTTCTTTTTGTCGTTTGTTGAGCTTTTTTATCGCTAGCTCAATTTTGAGAGCGTGGCTTTTACTGCCCCCTAAACTCTGTGACCACACCAATTGCAACGGCCCCTTGCCACGTAATGCCTTAGCACCTTTACCCGCTTGGTGCTGGGCGAAACGTCTTTTAATATCAGTCGTAATACCACAGTACAACGACTGATGACGAGTCCTAATCAAATACACCCACCAATTAGAACTCATATCGTGCGATTCAGGCATTGCTTAGATTAAACTTTCAACTAGCGTTCTTAGATCTTCCAATTCAGTTTTTAATGCATTAACTTCTTGCTCCAATTCATCAATGCGAGACGTATCAGTGTCAGTCGATACAACGCTATTAGCTTGTGAAAAAGCGTCTAAGTCAACTTCACCCGAAAACAAATGTTGGTAGCGTGACTCACGCTTACCAGCTTCACGAGGTAATTTTACGACCAAAGCTCCAGACTCACGGCTGGCTAGGCTATCCAGCACCGCTTCGACTTCTTTTACATCCGTAAAATGGCATAAACGAGCAGTACGAGTGCGTAATTCCCCTGGTGTTTGTGCCCCACGCAACAACATACAACAGACTAATCCAAGTTCTTGCTCCGTCAGTTTTAGATCACCAAATTCGGTGTTACAAAAACGGTGCTGAAATTTACTTACCCGGCTATTGAATGCACTTTCATCACTAACTAAACGACGAGCAACCAAGCCTTCAACGGCATCTTGTACCTCTGCATCGCTTAAAGATAATACTGGTTCACGGTTACTTTTTTGGTTACAAGCAGTGGTTAAACTATTGAGGGTTAATGGGTAATAATCCGGAGTTGTGACTTCTTTTTCGATCAAACAACCAATGATCCTTGCTTCAAGGGGAGAAAGCTCAATATTCATTATCATTTCCTTCTTCTAAGGGTGATTCCCTTATTATTACCACGCTCAATGCTCTAGCAACAGTGAAATACGGGTCACATTCCCATTTTCATCAATCATCACTATTTTAGCGCGGCTTAGCTCTAATTCAGTCATTTCTAGTTTTTCACGCTCACTAACATAAGCTTCGCGCAATTTGACATTATGATGTGACTCTTCTGGTGCGTACTCAATTTGTGGTACTACAATTTCTGAAAGTTGCATCTTTATATAATTACATTGTCATCTGAAGCGCACATCATATAGTGCAAAACCTTATCAGTACAATCACTAGTCGTTAGTGTGGCTATTTATTGGTCAAGTTAACGCTAGGATTGATCTAAAGACTGTTATGAGACCGCCCAATATGATTTAATCATTGGCAGTCTACATTTAAGCTAGGAAGAGAACTTATGAGTATTGTATTTGAAATCGTTAGCCAAGCTCGCCGTAAAAACAAGCTAAAGCGTGAACTGCTAGACAACGAAAAAAAAGTTCGTGACAACCGTAAAAGAGTAGAACTTTTAGAGAACCTACTTGATTACATCAAACCTAACATGACTTATCAGGAAATCATGGAAATCGTCACTAACATGAAAGCCGATTATGAAGATCGCGTTGATGATCACATCATTAAAAGTGCCGAGATTTCAAAAGAACGCCGTGACATCAGTCGTCGTATTAGCGAGCTGACCAATCAAGATAAACAGATGACACAAGGTAAGAAATAAAGCGAACACTTTTCTATCTTTTAAAGCCCGCTTTAATGCGGGTTTTTCTTTTTTTGAATAATTCACAAAATCAATCAATAATTATATCAACAAAACCTGTGATTATTTTTATGTGAAAGGCATTAAACGTTTGCGTAATCGCTAACCTTCACCGAACCTGATTTTGAGCCTTTCATCACAGATTAGCTATTGCTATATTTATACACAGTTAAACAATTATGACCATTCGAGGCAGGGAGCTTCCTCAATTATCTCACGACGAGAAGATTGGTACCGACACTGACACTGTTCGGCATATTAAAAAGGGTCAAATTATGGAAATGAACGTGATTGAAATTTTAGGTTATGCTGCTTCGATCATGGTAGCCATATCTCTCACTATGAAAGATATCGTTAAGCTACGTATTCTTAACTTCGTGGGTTGTGCGCTGTTTACCGCTTACGGCTTGATGATTGATGCATGGCCAGTCGTCTTAACCAATAGCTTTATCGCTTGTGTTAATGTCTACTTCCTGGTCAAAATGCAACAGGAAAAAAAAACAACTGAAGCGAAAAATGCCGCGTAAATAAGCAATAGAACGCATTTAAAATCAACGTGTAAAAAATGCTCTGCCTTAACAGGCAGAGCATTTTTATTTTAGTACCATTTAAAAAAGCCTCTAGAGGGGGACACATAAAGGCAATTAGGGGGTTATTCTTCGTCGTGTTCAGTTGCCCAGGCTTGTGCACAGTTCACAGCACGCTTCCAACCTCTATAACGACGTGCTCTTTTCTCTTCATCTTGATGAGGTATGAATGTCTGATCAATCACCGCTTTATTAGCTAACTCATCGAGACTTCCCCAGAAGCCAACCGCCAAACCAGCAAGATATGCAGCACCCAACGCTGTAACTTCGGTCACTTTAGGACGATGAACCTCTGTATCAAGCACATCCGCTTGGAACTGCATCAAGAAGTTATTAGCTACAGCACCACCATCAACACGCAGAGCAGACAGTTTAATACCCGAGTCGGCTTGCATTGCATCAAGTACATCACGAGTTTGATAAGCTACACTCTCTAGCGTGGCTCGGATGATATGATTCGAGTTAACACCACGCGTTAAACCAACAATCGTACCGCGGGCATAAGCATCCCAATATGGTGCACCAAGACCAGTAAAGGCTGGCACCACGTATACACCGTTAGAAGTGTCAACTTTGGTTGCGAAATATTCAGAATCATGGGCATCAGAAATCAGCTTCAGTTCATCACGTAGCCATTGAATCGAAGCGCCCCCCATGAACACCGCGCCTTCAAGCGCATATGCAGGCTCACCGGATGGCCCACAGGCTAACGTGGTTAACAAACCATTATGAGAAGTCACCTTCTCTTTACCAGTGTTCATCAATAAGAAACAGCCCGTTCCATAAGTATTCTTCGCCTGACCTGCTTCAACACACATTTGGCCATAAAGCGCTGCTTGTTGGTCACCAGCAATACCTGCAATTGGAATACGCGTACCACCAATACCACCAATGTTCGTTTGACCATAAACTTCAGAAGATTTTTTCACTTCAGGCATCATTGCGAGTGGGATATTAAACTCTTTTAAAATTTTCTCATCCCAATGCAACTTATTGATATTGAAAAGCATGGTACGTGATGCGTTGGTGTAGTCTGTGACATGGACACGCCCTTGAGTCATCTTCCATACTAGCCAGGTATCAATCGTACCGAACAACAGTTTGCCAGCTTCAGCATCTTCTCTTGCTCCTTCGACGTTATCCAAAATCCACTTCACTTTCGTGCCTGAGAAATATGGGTCTAACACAAGGCCTGTATTGTCACGAATGTACGCTTCCAAACCATCACGTTTTTTCAATTCTTCACAGATCGAAGCCGTGCGACGGCATTGCCAAACAATCGCGTTATAAACGGGTTTACCCGTTTCTTTGTTCCATACTACGGTAGTTTCACGTTGGTTGGTGATGCCAATACCTGCGATTTCATCGCTGCGAATACCAGCCTTACCAAGAGCTTCAACAAGCGTAGAACTTTGAGTTGCATAAATTTCTAGAGGATCGTGCTCAACCCACCCAGCTTGAGGGTAGATCTGAGTGAATTCACGCTGAGAAACACTCACAATGTTGGCATCGTGGTCCAACACAACAGCGCGTGAGCTGGTTGTACCTTGGTCTAAGGCAACAATGTATTTCTGCTCAGTCATGGTCGTTTCCTTATTTATTTCACGTTAATCGTTATATCGATTGTTATAGTCATTTTAATGTTAGATGTGTGCTTGCTCGCTTTCTTCTACATAATCACATTGATTTGGAATGGTGCAACCCACACCAACAACGGGTAGATAAGCACCAATGAATTTAGGGTATACCCAAGCGCCAAAACAGGCACCAGCGATTGGCGCTACAATAGGAACAATAAAGTATGGAATATCTTTAGCACCTGTCAGGGCGTAATCCCAACCGGCTAAGTAAGCAAATAATTTAGGGCCAAAGTCACGAGCAGGGTTCATCGCGAAACCAGTGAGTGGGCCTAATGAACCGCCGATGACCGCAATCAAAATACCAATAAGCAGTGGGTTCATCGCATTACGATGCGCACCGTTGTTTTCATCACCCAATGCCAAAATTGCAAACATTAATACAGCGGTTATGACAAATTCAACAGCGAGCGCACCAGTAAAGGAAAGAGAGGCATTTGGATAAGTAGAGAAAATTCCCGCAGTGGCTAGCGCTTCCTGGCTGCTACGTACAAAATTGTGTGCGATTTCGTAATCGGTAAAAAGGTTACTGTACAAGCCGTAAAGTAGCGCGGCAGAACAAAATGCACCAAACATTTGTGCGATAATGTAAGGGATAACTTTTGCTTTATCAAAGCCATGAAATGCAGCTAATGCGATAGTAACAGCCGGGTTAATGTGTGCGCCAGAAACCCCTGCAGTACAGTAGATAGCAATGGCGACGCCCAAGCCCCACATGATACTGATTTCCCATTGACCAAATTGCGCACCAGTTAGTACCAGCGCGGCAACACAGCCAACACCGAAAAAGATCAGCAATCCGGTACCGATAAACTCCGCGATACACTCTCCTAGAAGAGTATGTTGTTTTGTTCGAGTCATAGTAAGTGTCCTTGTTTATTTTTATGTACACGATTTCTGTGTGAGACATATTTTGCACACTTTTCGTATCGCGAAAATAAAAAATCAATATTTATGAGCGTTCGAGCACAATTTGTTACTTCAAATATCCAATTTTGTTAATTAACTCATTATTTTGATCTTATCACCCATATGGATGAACAGTACAAACCTCCATAAATTTAAGCAAATACTAATTAACATCATGGATAATACGTAGAATAAAGCATGAAGTAGATAATTTATCATTCTCAATAGCAAGTTAACCGTCAGTAATTTGAACTGCTCATAAGCGCATATCATGTTCAAAACAGACCAAGTTGTTAAATCATTAACAGTAAAAATGTTAATTAATTTTCCATTTTGACATCTTTCACCAAACCTTCATTAACCCCATCGATTAAACATACAACTAATAGTTCGTTCGAGCTTTTGTGAGCAACATATCGAACATTTATGAAAAAAAATGTCACACTGAATGTAAGTTTTTCATCGAATAAGGTTTCACCATGACCACAGCAACCCGATTTGAAACCGATGTCGTCATCATTGGTGGCGGAGCAACCGGTACTGGAATTATGCGCGACTGTGCGCTGCGTGGTATTAATTGTATTTTGCTAGAAAAAGATGATATTGCATCGGGCACGACTGGACGCAATCATGGTTTGCTGCATTCTGGAGCACGCTACGCAGTAACAGACCCAGAGTCAGCCAAAGAATGTATCCAAGAAAATCAAATTTTAAAAAATATCGCCAAGCATTGTGTTGAAAATACCGATGGCTTGTTCATTACGTTGCCTGAAGACGACCTGAATTTTCAAAATACTTTTATTCAAAAATGCAGTGACGCGGGTATCGCCACGGAGCAACTTTCAGTCAAAGAGGCGCTGAAACTCGAGCCGCACGTAAACCCCAACCTGATTAGTGCGGTAAAAGTGCCCGATGGTACGCTTGACCCTTTTCGTTTGTGTGCTTCCAACGTTTTAGACGCCAAAGAGCATGGCGCGCGAATTTTCAACAAAACAGTAGTTACTTCGCTCATTCGCCAAGGTGATACAATTTTGGGTGTGCGTTGCTTACAGCTTAACACTCACCAACAATACGAGATCTTCGCTAAAGAAGTCATTAACGCCGCGGGAATATGGGGTCAAAACATCTGCGAATATGCCGATCTCAACATTAAGATGTTTCCCGCCAAAGGGTCGTTACTCATTTTAGATTACCGCATCAATAACTTAGTGATTAACCGTTGCCGCAAGCCGTCAGATGCCGACATTCTTGTTCCTGGTGATACTATTTCACTTATCGGTACCACGTCTGAACATATTGATTATGACCAAATCGACAATTTACATGTCACAGAGAAAGAGGTTGATATCCTCCTTGCTGAAGGCGCAAAACTTGCACCAATCATGGCGAACACCCGGGTATTGCGTGCTTATGCTGGCGTACGTCCACTCGTATCAGTAGATGATGATGGCAGCGGTCGTAATATCAGCCGTGGCATCGTGCTACTTGATCACCAACAACGCGATGGTCTAAAAGGACTGACCACAATTACTGGCGGTAAATTAATGACTTACCGTTTAATGGCTGAATGGGCAACCGATTTAGTTGCCAAAAAACTGGGCAATACGACGGCTTGTGAAACCCACACTCGCCCACTGCCTGGTTCAAATGAAACGCCAAAACAAGTGAAAAAAACCGCCAGCATTGCCAAACCTATCTATGAGTCAGCCATCTACCGACACGGTGAGCGTGCTAAAAACTTCCTGACAAATGATGTAAAAAGCCAAGCCATCATTTGTGAATGTGAAATGGTGACCGCTGGTGAAATTGAATACGCCATTAAACAGCTCGACGTGAACAATTTGGTCGACTTGCGTCGTCGTACACGTTTAGGAATGGGCCCTTGCCAAGGTGAATTATGCAGCTATCGAGCAGCCAGCTTATTTAATGAATATGGCAATGTATCTGGTCAGCAATCTAGTCAGTTGTTGGTTGAATTTTTAGAAGAGCGTTGGAAAGGTATTAAACCCATTTTTTGGGGAGATGCTCTGCGTGAGGCAGAATTCAGCTATTGGATTTACGAAGGTTTGTTCGGGGCTAATGATATCCCAGAGCAACAATACAAGAATGAAAATGAGGAGACGTTATGATTAAGTACGACGTCACAGTTATTGGTGGAGGCATCGCAGGCTATAGTGCTGGAATTCGTTGCCTTCAAGCAGGCCTTAAGACAGCGTTAATTAGCCAAGGCCAGAGTGCGTTGCATTTTTCTTCAGGCTCGATTGATGTTCTGGGTAAATTACCTTCAGGCCAGCCGGTAGACGCACCTTTTTTAGCCATGGAAGAGCTAGCAAAACAAGCACCTAGTCATCCTTACAGTAAAATTGGCGCTGAGATAACACAAAATAGCTTATTGTGGTTCCAAAAAACGCTGCAACAACGAGGAATGCCATTAACTCATCAAGCCGACAGCAGTAACCATTACCGCATCACGCCAATGGGCACGCTGAAAGCCACTTGGCTATCGCAACCTTATGTATATCAACACAAAACCATAGCACCGTTTAAGCGTATTATTTTGCTTGCAATTGAAGGTTACCGGGACTTTCAACCACAGATGTTGCAAGGCAACTTAGGTCATTTACCTGAATTTAAAAAGATACCAAGCGAAATCATTCAAGTAACCATTCCTGGTTTTGAAACTCTTCGCCATAACCCGAACGAATTACGTTCAATCGATATTGCGCGTCTATTAAAACAGCCTCAAGCATGGACCAGTTTCTGTGACCAGCTAATGCGCTACGCCAACACGCAAGATCTTGTCATTTTACCCGCCATTATGGGTAACGGTGACGGGCTAACCTTATTAAACGAACTCAAATTAGCAACCAATCTACAACTGCATGAAGTACCCACTATGCCACCATCATTAATGGGGATTCGCATTGAAGAATCGCTAAGTCGGGCCTTTTTGACAATGGGAGGTATTCATCTTAAAGGTGACAAAGTCGTGAATGGGGAGTTTGAAGGTGACAAGCTCACCGCGATTCATACACAAAACCTCATCGATATGCCTATTCAAGCGGATCACTTTGTAATGGCGACAGGCAGTTATTTCAGCCAAGGTTTATCCGCTTCACATAATGGCGTTTCTGAACCTATCTTCCAGTTGCAAGTAAACAGCGTCAGTGATCGTGCTCAATGGCGAAATAACGCATTCTTTGCCCAGCAATCACATCCATTTATGACCTTTGGTGTAGAAACTAACCACCATTTAAATCCGATACATCAAGGGACTGTGATCAAAAACTTATACTGCTGTGGCTCAATGCTTAATGGCTATGACCCAGTTTTTGAAGGCAGTGGTGGTGGTGTTGCCATTGCGAGTGCTTATCACGCTACATCGCAGATTATTGCCCAATCACAGGCAAAAAATGTCATTGAGGAGGCTTTAGCATGACAACCTCTTTTATTGAAGCTGCACCTAAAAACACCTCATTTGATCAGTGCATCAAATGCACCGTATGTACCGTGTATTGCCCCGTTGCGAAAGCGAATCCTCTCTATCCAGGGCCAAAACAATGCGGACCGGACGGTGAACGATTACGGATAAAGAGTGCAGAATATTACGATGACTTACTGAAACTGTGTACTAACTGCAAACGTTGTGAAACCGCTTGCCCATCAGGTGTTAAAATTGGCGATATCATTGCCGTTGCTCGTGGTAAGCACGGCAAGAAATCATTCAGTCCGAAATTGGTGCGTGATTACGTGCTCAGCCACACCGATTTATTCGGGACATTGGCTACACCATTTGCGCCAATTGTTAACGTCGCTACCTCTATGCCACTGGTTAAAAAAGCGATGCATAAAACCATTGGCGTTCACGACCATAAATCACTACCTAAATATTCGCATGGTACATTTCGTCGTTGGTTCAAACAAAACTGTACTCGTCAGCCTCTTTATGCACGCCAAGTTAGCTATTTCCACGGCTGCTATGTGAATTACAACCATCCTCAACTAGGCAAAGATTTCGTTGCCGTAATGAATGCGATGAATATTGGTGTACGTTTGTTGGATAACGAGAAGTGTTGCGGCGTGCCACTAATTGCCAACGGTTTTCACGATAAGGCTCGCAAAAACGCATTATTGAATGTGAAGAATATTGAAACCGCAGTGTTAGATCGTCAAACCTCGGTACTGTCGACCTCTTCGACTTGCTCATTCACTTTACAACAAGAATACCCACATGTTTTAGGTGTTGATAATAGTAAAGTGGTCAATAAAATTGAGTATGTCACCCGCTTTTTACTCAAAGAATTCATGAGTGGCAATGCGCCAAGAATGAAACCGGTAAACTTAAAGGTGGTCTATCACACACCTTGCCACTTAGAGCGTAGCGGCAATGTTATGTTTACTATTGAACTGTTAAAGATGATCCCTGGGTTAGAACTGATCGTGCTTGACAGTGAGTGCTGTGGCTTAGCCGGAACCTACGGTTTTAAAGAAGAAAACTATGATGTATCAATGAAAATTGGATCGCATTTATTTGATTCGATCAAAGCCTCTCAAGCAGACTATGCCATTACTGATTGCGAAACGTGCAAATGGCAAATCGAGGAGAATACCGCTCTAGAGACTATCCACCCCATCAGCTTATTAGCGATGGCGATTGCTTAAACGCAGTAACAAAAAAGCCAGACTGCAATCGCGTCTGGCCTTTTCAATGACTTTTTAGTTTTATTTACTTGCTAAAGGGCGTAATTGGCAATGCTCTATGGCATTGGCTAACAGCTCTAACGCCGTTGACTCACACTCAGCTAAAACAGCATTACTTTGAGCAATTGGTGTCACGCGTTGCCCCCATTTGATATACCCAGCCCCCCACGTCAACCCTGCGCCAAAAGCAGCAACAAGCAAGTTATCATTCGCTTTGATCTTGCCTTGCTCAACCGCTTCGCATAGTGCAATCGGCACCGTCGCGGCAGAGGTGTTACCATAGTTTTGAATATTAACGAAAGCTTTATCTTGGTTGATGCCCGACAAATCACAAAGCGTTTGAATAATACGCACATTAGCTTGGTGAGGGATCACAACATCAATATCATCGGTTGAAAGATCAGAACGTGACAATACTGTTTGCGCTGCCGCCCCCATTCCTCTCACCGCTCGTTTGAAGATTTCCTTACCTACAAAGTCAAAATCCCAGTAACCGTTGTCAGCAGCAAAACGGTCCATTGATGAACCAAATTTAGGCACAGCGAGAATGTCTCGTCCTTCCGCATCACAACCAATTTGAGCCTCTTGCAAACCTAGTTTTTGCTCTGTTTTGCTCAGCACAACCGCCCCAGCACCATCACCAAACAACACAGCGGTATCACGCTTGGTCCAATCGATATAAAAAGATAAACGCTCTGCACCCACCACTAAAGCATGGCGGTAGTGACTCGATTGAATTAAGCGGGTGGCGGTTTCTAAACCATACACAAACCCAGTGCACGCGGCGTTCAAATCAAAAGCAGCCGCGCTTTTAATACCAAGATTTTGCTGCACTTTCGAGGCGATATTGGGAATGAGCGAATCAGGTGAACACGTCGCGATGATGATAAGATCAATCTCCGAAGCATCAATGCCCGCACAGGCAATAGCGTGTTGAGCGGCAACGGTGGCCATATCAGAAGTATTGACATGACTAATGCGGCGATTTTCAATACCAGTACGTGTTTGGATCCACTCATCTGAAGTTTCTAGAAACGTACTAAGATCTTGGTTGGAGAGCTCTGCAGGCGGAAGACATTTTCCCCAACCTGTAATTTCGGCATAAAATTTTGTCATTATTAACCTGTTTTTGTTGTATTTTCTAAGGCGATCAAAAGACTTTCAATTAAATAAGCACTCGCCCTATGAAAGGTAGCTGAGCGAAAAAAGGCCTTTGCAATATTAATTAGTATACGTGCTTTTGCTCAAGCGTTAAATTTATGGTCAACAATATACAATTAGAAAAAGGAAAAAGAGGTCATCATGTCTACATTTAATACTCGTTGCCCTGCGTGTCACGGTGTTAATCGCGTCCCGTTAGAACGTGTATCTGACAGCCCTAACTGCGGCAAATGCCAAGCGTCATTGCTTGACGGTGCGCCCATCGAAGGCACTGAAGCAAATTTTGCGGCCCTATTGAAAAGCAACCAACCTGTGGTAGTCGATTTTTGGGCTCCGTGGTGTAATCCATGCGTTGGATTTGCTCCTGTATTTTCCGATGTTGCTACAGAGCATAAAGGTAATGTGCGTTTTGTAAAAGTTGACACAGAAAGTCAACAAAATCTCGCGGAAAAACATCAAATCCGCAGCATTCCAACTGTTATGCTCTTCAAAAATGGTCAAAAAGTAGAGGTTATTAATGGCGCCCTACCAAAAAGTCAATTTAATCAATGGCTAAACCAAGCTTTGACTAAGTAAAAAGCTTCTAAAAACACAAATAAAGTTGGCATTATTTGATCATTTATGCCAACTTTATGCTCGTTTTCTTCCCTTACGACAACGATTAATAAAATTAATCGTTAAGAACACAATTTTTCGTTTTACCTTTTTCACTATCAACTCCATATTCGCCCGAAATCACCTCCTTTTATTTTTTGATTTTGAGGCAAAGTCATTGGACAACATCACTGTTAACGTGTCTTCTCCACGTATCTCTGTACCTGTTATTGCGCTGTCGCTCTATGCGATAGCATCAGGTTATCTAATGAGTATGATCCCGCTGATGTTGCCTCATTACGGGCTAGAAAGCTCGCTTGCCAGTTGGTTGGCTAGCGCCTTTTATGCGGGACTACTGCTTGGCGCATTAGTGGTTGAACCTTTCGTTAACCGCGTTGGACATCGCATCGCATTTGTTTGGTGTCTTGTTGCCCTGATGCTCACCATCATCGCTTTACCTGCTATGCACATCGCAGAAGTGTGGTTAGTAGCACGCTTTATTGCTGGCGCTGCAGTTGCTGGCGTTTTTGTTGTGGTTGAATCTTGGCTAATGCACGGTGATGAAAAAGGCCGAGCTAAACGCTTAGGTATTTATATGGCGGCACTTTATGGTGGCACAGCACTTGGTCAACTAGGCATTGGCTACCTTGGAGTATCCGGCGGCGTACCGTTCATTGCCATCATTACTTTATTGCTTATTGCGAGCACAGTATTAATCTACGGTGATTCTGATCAACCTTCGACTCAACACTCATCAAGTTTGTCACTAAAACAGGTTTTCAAACTTAACCATGCCGCCTTGCTTGGCTGTGCTGTTTCTGGTTTAACGCTTGGTGCAATATATGGCTTAATGCCAATCGAACTTGAATTACGTGGCATCAATCATACTGACTTAGGCAGCCTCATGGCTTTGGTGGTATTAGGTGGCATGGCCGTTCAACCTATGGTTCCTTGGCTATCTAAATTTATGGGCCGCACACTCCTGATGGCAATGTTTTGCTTGCTTGGGTCGGCAGCAATTGCCATGACTCTATTGCAATCGGGCATCATGATGTTGGCAGCCAGTCTGTTTGTGTTGGGAATGGCGACTTTTGCTCTTTACCCTATCGCCATTAATTTAGGCTGCGACAAACTGGATGAAAATTACATTGTATCAGCCACACAAGTCATGCTTTTTAGCTACAGTATTGGGTCTGTTTCTGGGCCACTGATTGCTGATTGGTTTATGCAACGTTCACAAGGTCTGATGGGCTATCTATTGGTTGCTTTACTGACAACCTGTCTTTATATGTTAATGGCAAGTATGAAAACCAAACGTCAATGGGTTGCAGGCGAATAATCCCACTCTTATTCAACTGATGGCTTACTGGACGGTGCATTTTTCAATCGTTGATGACGATTTGAAAGGTGCGCTTTTGGTTTTGCAGGGATGGCCTTTTTTTCATGTAACAGATGCCGAATAGCTAATATAGGGTGTGGTAATAGCATTCTTGGTCCTGAGTAGCGCATCACCAATCTCATCTGTTCTTTTGGCTCAGGTTTATAGCAATGAATTGGGCATTGGTTACAAGTGGGTTTGTGTTGACCGTATGGACAGCGATCCAATCGAATTTCAGCGTAATCAAGCAGCGCTTTGCAAGCATCACACAAACCTTGTTGCACATCGTGATGACGCTGGCAGTATATCTCTAACATTGATTTCACCGTGCGAAACTCTGTAAGTAGCTTGCCCGTTAAAAGATCACTTATCGGCTTTTTCATTCCCTATCCCTCCATTGAGTTCACACCAAAAAACAAGTATCCTGCGCCACCTTGTTCCTTGTGAACCGATGATTCACCGTTAAAGAGCACACATTATGAACCGTAAAAAGAAAATCAACCAAGCGCTGAAGAAGCACCTAAAAAAGAAAAATGCTAAGCTGCACCCTAGCAACAAGCCACGTTACATTTCTAAAGCTGAACGAGCAAAATTAGAAGCAGAGCAAACTACAGCATCAGAAGTAACGCACACCGAACAGCACACCAATTCCGTCACTGCTGAAAGCGAATCACAGCAGTAAGTCTTGCTCTATTGGAACAAATCGGCTGGCGACATCAATCAAACTTTGAGCCGTCAGCCTTGGCACACCATATACTTCCACTCGTTTGTTAAATCGCTGTTTAATGCGTTCAACCAATAGCTCAAAATCTCCATCACCCGACACCAAGACAATCACGTCAGCTTGCTCTGCTAATTCAACCGCATCAAGTGTAATGCCAACATCCCAATCCCCTTTTGCACTGCCATCACGACGCTGAATAAATGGTTTGAGTTGCACATCAAAACCAATCCCACGCAAAATATGATGAAACTGACGTTGCTTTGGATCTTGGCTAGCAATCGCATAGGCGTTAGCTTTGATCACTTCACGACCATGAGTAGCTACGTACCAAAACTGGTTGTAATCAAAGTTCTGGCGGTACTTTTCTTTGCAGGTGTAGTAGACGTTTTGTACGTCGACCAAAATAGCGACTTTTTCCATCTGTTTTCTCTCAAGCAGAAACGAAAACAGCGGCCTATCATCGCCGCTGTTTTGCAAATTGAGTACATTATACGCCAAACCATTTCAATTTGTCGTGCAAACTGTAGAGACTTTCTTCACCAACCTCGTTGTAACGATGTCTTTTTTTCGGATACTTAACTGATATTTCAGAAGTGGACCCCAATGGTTGGACACATAAGCTAATCCTTTAAGTGGTTGATCCAGCTCATGCCGCGTATTTCTGTCTTCCAAAGTAGACTTCATCAGGGGCAACTTCTGTGTGAACTCAGTACTAGTAAACTGGCTACCCTGATCGGAGTTAAAGATATCGGGCGCTCCGTAGTGTTGGAGCGCTTCTTCGAGTGCCTCAATACAGAAGCTTGTATCCATAGTGTTCGATAAGCGCCAGGACAACACCTTACGGCTATACCAGTCGATAATGGCAACCAAATACAGGAACCCTTTAGTCATTGAGATGTATGTGATATCAATAGCCCACGCTTGGTTTGGATAAGTGACTTCGATATCACGCAACAGGTACGGATAAACCTTGTGTGCTTTGTTTGCCAGTGTCGTTTTTGGCTTGGGGTAAATCGCCCCAATGCCCATTTCTCGCATGATCTGAACAATACGCTTGCGATTAACGTTATGACCCTTTTTCATCAGTTCAGTTCGAATACGTCTACTGCCCATGAATGGATACTGAAGGTGAATTTCGTCAATCATACGGCGCAACTCAACCTCCTCAACAGAGAGTCCGATAGGCTGATAGTAAACCGTAGAGCAAGCAATATTGAGAAGCTCACACTGACGCTTTATCGGTAGTTGGGTGGATTTAACCAGCGAGCACTTTGGCCAAAAAATCATTTTCCATGGTCAATTGACCGATTTTGGCGTGAAGTTTGTCTACCTCTTCGGAATTGTCTTTGCCTAACATTTCTTCTTTATATTGGCGCTTCCAGCGCACTACAGCTGATGAACAAGCACCACTGATATCTTGTATCTGTTGATTGGTGTAACCATCTTCAACCATCATCTTGGCATATTCAAGCTTCTGTTGAGGGGTGATTTGCACTCGTAGTTTTGGTGACATATCAGATTCCTTATAAGTAGTGATAATTATAAGGCTTAAATAACATCCAAGTTAACCGTACCATTACACATTGATCATCAGATCTATTAGTCGAGTATTTTGTCTCCTTTTTTAATATTGCACAACCAACATGACAAAATGACATTATCTATACTATTACTCCCACCTTTTACCATTGGGATTACATGATCAACAACCAATTGAGCTCTGTTATGAAGCTGCTGTTTGCAATAATTGCAAGTGCCTATTGAAAGCAAATACAAATGGAGTAACTGGTTATAATCTAGATCATTTTTCACACCATATAATTCAGCACGCTTTCGACACCCGTTCCACTTTAGCTTTACAATTTCACCTAATGCATCATCATCGAAACTCGCTCTTTGTAACAAGATATCTTGTTTTATTGTTTTTTTTGAGCACTCAAACTTCTCTGCTAACTCATTGATACCTGCTTCATCAACGATACTATGGCCTGCAGAAATCAAGCTTAAGATATACTCTCGTCTATATGCGATTTTTTCCGAAGCACTTGCCATGGTATGTTCTCTCATAGATAAATACTAAAGTATTCTAATAGTCTTTATTAACTTCATATAAGACCTTCAATAAGCAGCTAACGCCAAATTAAGGTGATGAGATGGTCTCCCCCTACCGCTTCACATGGCCTTGAGCCATGCTTGGAGTGTTAAGGTCCCGAAGCAAAAGGAGAAGACCATGACTCAGCATAAAATCATCGGCATCGACTTAGCAAAAAATATTTTCTTTCTTCTTCAAATTAATCATAAAGGAAAGAACATAAGCCGTAAAAAACTTCA
>NZ_CAWPQZ010000028.1:0-53796 GCF_963889785.1 Vibrio sp. S12_S33
ACAGCTCATGCTGGGTGCGAGTGTCACAAGGATGGGCAGGCAGCCAATACGGGATGATGGCTATCCCAAGAATTGGTCATGAAGTGATAGTATCGTTTTTAAATGGCGACCCAGACCAACCGATAGTCACAGGCCGCACCTACCATGCCAGCAACAAAGCGCCCTACACGCTGCCAGACAACAAAACCAAAACCGTGCTGCGCAGTGAAACCCACCAAGGTGAAGGGTTTAATGAGCTGAGCTTCGAAGATCAAGCGGCGCAAGAGAAAATTTACCTGCACGCGCAAAAAGACTATGAAGCACTGGTGCTCAATGACGCCACCAGTCACATCAAACACGATAGTCACCTGACGGTGGATAACGACCAGTTTAGCCATATCAAAAATAACCAACACCTAACGGTCGAGGGCGAAAGCCGCGATAATGTGACTAAAGATAGCAGTCTGGAGGTTGGCGGTTCATTGCAGCATAAAGTGGCACAACTGACTGCTATTCAAACTGGGCGCGAAATCAGCCTTAAAGCGGGAGCCAAAATTGTAGTAGAGGCAGGAGCCGAAGTGACCTTAAAAGCAGGAGGCAGTTTCGTCAAAGTCGATGCCGGTGGCGTGCATCTCGTTGGTCCTGCAATTAACCTCAACTCTGGCGGAAGCGCTGGCAGCGGTAGTGCTTATAGTGGGCAGCCAGCCATGTTGGCAAATACATTGATTGATATGAAAGCTCCGGCCGAATTGCAAGCGAGTGCAGTTAGCGCGACCATGCAAAGTGGGCAAGCCAATGTGATCACGCATTTTGAGGCCGCTGCCACACAATCCGCTGCGCAGAAATCATCTGCATCTCCACAAAAGCAATCAGAAGCAAAGGCCGAAGAAAAGAGCGCTCAGGAAAAGAGCCAAAAAGAGGATGCACAAAACGAAGATAAAGCGTCAGTACTACAATCGGATTTGCTGAAACCTTCAGAAGAGTTGGAAAAGTTAGCGAAGAAACAAGCCAGCGCTTTCAGAAAAGGCAACAATGGCGAAGAAGTGAGCTTGATTCAGCAAGCGTTAATCAAAATGAAATTTGATTTGCAAGCCGATGGTGATTTCGGTAATAAAACCAAAACGGCCATTGAGCTGTTCCAAAAAAGTTATCAACCCAGCCATCAAACGCATCTATCATACAGCATTGGCCCCGTTGATAGTATTGTTGGCCAAGGGACACTGCTTGCTCTGGATGAAGCACTCATGGATGGTTGGGTTTATATAGAAGAATGTAGGCTAATGATTGACCATGAATATATCCAGCAACTGGAAGGAAGTAAAACGGTCGGTTATGTTCCAAATCCTGAGTTTAGTCAGAGTGGAGTAACGATAGCTACAGGTTTTGACTTGGGGGCGAGATCGATAAGTGATCTTAATAATTTAGGCTTGTCTTCTGATTTAATTCGACGATTCTCCCCCTATATTGGTTTAAAAAAGCAAGCGGCTGTAGATAAGATAAAAGAAATACCTTTGAATATTACTACTAATGAACTTATGACCATCAATGAGTTGGTAAAAAAATCGGAAACAAATAAATTGATCAAAATGTATAATTCTTCAGTTAGTCAGGTGAAATTTGAGTGCTTACCAAGTCAAGCGCAAACTGTTATCGCATCAGTGGCTTATCAATATGGCTATCTTCCTAGGAGAACAGCTGTTTTTTGGAATCAAGCAATCACACAGGATTGGCAAGCAATGTATGATAATTTAATGGACTTTAAAGATATATACCCATCAAGAAGAGAAAAAGAAGCGTTACTAATTAAGGAGTTATTATGAGATTTATATTGTTTTTATCGATGTTTTTTTACTCGATTACAGCATGGTCTGCAGACTTGAAGGATATATATGAGAATCTTGATGTTACAAGTTTTAATAGCTCTCTAAGACCAATGCAGATAAGTGATGAGAAATTATTTACTGAATTTGGCCAGCTTCCGAAGCCAATAATGAAAGATAATGAAATAATAATTGAAGATGAATACTGGATATATTCTATAAAAATAATAAAAACAAATGGTAATGATATTCATGTATGTTTTTTGGATAAGTCAAAAGAAGGTAATTATGATGCTCAAGAACCTTTAGTGATAAGGAAGTATGGTAAAAACTATGTAGCTATAGCTCAGATGTCAGATGTGTGTGAGTCATATGCAAGGTAAGCAGGTTAATTCTACTAAACTTAAGATAATATGAGCTTAATAAATATAACAAGGGAGTAGATGAAGGATGATAACATCATTGGCGAATTTATTACTCCTATTCGTATCTATTTTTGCTAGTGCGCAGAGTTTAGATAACAGTCAGGTTTATACTGTCCCACAGGCGGAAAAATGGGTAGTTACAGATATTTTAAGAAGTCCTTGTGATGTATGTACATCAGATATTTATATTCAGAGTGGAAGTGTGCATATAAATGGAGTTTGGGTTTCTGGTACTTTTGAGTTTTCTGTGCCGGAGAAAGCTGATATTTTGTTTGATAGCACAACAGTATTTGCTTTAGGCGATGTTATTCAAAGGATTAATGTGGAAAAAGAAAAATAAAATGCGAACAAAAAATTAATTCTGAAAATCGGCTAATAACGCCTAGCAACCGCTAGGCGTCGCATTTACAATCCATCCTAAAAAATACAATGCTTAGCGAAGTCGCCGGCTTCATTGGCTGTCCAATCACCTTTCGGCTTATCTTCCATATCTTTGCACCAAGCGCTGCTGCCAATTTGAGATTGGAAAATGCAGAACTTGGCGAAGTCGACAGCGCTTTGCGCGCTCCAATCATTTTTTGGCTTCTCTTTCATCTCGTTACACCAAGACTCGCTGCCTACGTCAGAGCAAGCGGCTAGTGAAATTAACGAGACTAATATTAATGCGATTTTCTTCATAATGGCTTCCAAGTAAGCACGATTTCTTTAATAAAAACTATAGCGAAAATGTTGCTCTAAGTGTTAGCAAAGAGTAAAAAATAAAGTCACTAATGACAAAATGATCAGTGATTGACTTCACTATTTTTCTCTGTTTTTCCATTCAATCGGCGATCTAACTCACATTATTATTTTTGCCTTAGTGCAATTAAAAATCCCTCAGCTAGGATTTATCGAAACGTTTCGATGATGTTTTATTGAACTATCTACTCACGTGAAAGGGTTATGTTCAAAGATATCCGAACCCCAATGTTGAAGGTATAACAATGAAAAAAAGTACCCTACTTAATGCTGATCTTTCTTATCTTGTTGCCACGTTAGGTCATACCGATGAAATCACGATCTGTGATGCAGGTTTACCGATCCCAGATGAGGTTCAGCGAATTGATTTAGCGCTGACGCATGGCATTCCTAGTTTTTTAGATACCATCCGCGTGATTTTGTCTGAATCACAAATCGAAGGGGTGGTGATGGCGAAAGAGTTTGCTGAGGTTAGTCCTGAGCACCATAAAGCATTACTCAATGAGTTGCGTATGGAGGAGGAAAGTTGTGAGAAGTCAATTCGCATTACTTACCTCTCACATGAAGAGTTTAAAGACCGAACTCTACAAAGTCGCACGGTCGTGCGAACTGGCGAATGTACGCCTTATGCTAACGTTATTTTCCAAGCTGGCGTAGTTTTCTAACTCTCGGTTGAGGACGAATCATGACTCAAGCAATTTTATCGCTTACTGACATCGAAAAAGCGTTTCCAGGAGTTAAGGCTCTTGATAAAGCGAGCCTGAATGTCTACCCAGGTCGAGTTATGGCACTAATGGGAGAAAATGGTGCCGGTAAGTCAACGTTAATGAAGGTTCTGACGGGCATCTATTCACTTGATGCTGGCAGCATTGCTTACCAAGGCAAACCTGCCGCATTTAAAGGCCCCCGCGATTCTCAGCACGCTGGTATTAGTATTATTCACCAAGAGCTGAATTTGATTCCTGAATTGACCATTGCTGAAAACATTTTTCTAGGCAGAGAGATGACCAGTGTGATGGGTCGAATTCTATGGAATGAAATGTATCAAGCAGCCGACAAACTACTGGCTCGCTTAAACGTTAAACACAGCTCCAAGACCCTGCTGGGTGACTTAAGCCTTGGTGAGCAACAGATGGTTGAGATTGCAAAAGCGCTCTCATTTGAGTCGAAAGTGATCATCATGGATGAACCGACGGATGCACTGACGGATACCGAAACTGAGTCGCTATTTAATGTTATTAATGAGCTGCGCGAACAAGGTTGCGGCATTGTTTATATCTCTCATCGCTTAAAAGAAATCTTCGAAATTTGTGATGATATTACGGTGTTGCGTGACGGCAAATTTATTGGTCAATGCAAAGTGTCTGATACCGACGAAGATGGCTTAATTGAAATGATGGTGGGGCGCAAACTTGAAGAGCAGTACCCACGCATTGAGGTTAAGCATGGTGAAACCTGCCTTGAAGTGATCGGCCTGACGGGATCTGGAGTGCACGATATCAGTTTTACTTTAAAACGTGGTGAGATTTTAGGGGTATCGGGTTTGATGGGGGCTGGGCGCACAGAACTGATGAAAGTGATTTACGGTGCGCTGCCGAGTGAACGTGGCGTGATTAACCTCGACAACAAAACCATCAACCCTGTGAGCCCTCAAGATGGTTTAGCTAACGGTATTGCTTATATTTCTGAAGACCGAAAAGGCGATGGTTTAGTGCTTGGCTTATCGGTGAAAGAGAATATGTCTCTGTGTGCGCTAAATAAATTTGCTAAAGGGATACAAATTCAGCATGGCGAAGAAGCCATTGCAGTAGAAGATTTCATGCGTTTATTCAATATAAAAACCCCGTCACGCAATCAAATTATCGGCAATTTGTCTGGTGGTAACCAACAAAAAGTTGCGATAGCTAAAGGGTTAATGACACGCCCTAAAGTCTTGATTTTAGATGAACCGACTCGCGGAGTTGATGTCGGTGCTAAAAAAGAAATTTATCAACTCATTAACCAATTTAAAGCCGAAGGGATGAGCATCATTTTGGTGTCCTCAGAAATGCCAGAAGTGTTAGGAATGAGTGACCGCATTATGGTGATGCATGAAGGGCGAATCAGCGGTGAGTTTGATGCCAAAGAGGCCAACCAAGAAAACTTACTCGCCTGTGCAGTAGGAAAAATGATTAACGAGGAAGCAGCATGAGCAGCAATAGCATGAATACATCGACTCCATCAAGCGGCAGGAAATTGCTGAGTAAAGAGTGGCTTATTGAGCAAAAATCTCTGATTGCTTTACTTTTCTTAGTGGTTGTCGTTTCTTTTTTAAACCCTAACTTTTTTACGCTCGACAATATTTTGAATATTTTGCGTCAGACATCCGTTAACGCCATTATCGCGGTGGGGATGACTTTGGTTATTCTAACTGCGGGTATTGATTTGAGTGTCGGCTCGGTCTTGGCGTTATGCGGTGCTTTCGCTGCAACCATGATAGGTCTTGAAATTTCGGTCATTATTGCGGTTCCTACAGCGTTGCTTGCTGGCGCGGCATTGGGCGCGATTAGCGGCATCATTATTGCGAAAGGTAAGGTTCAGGCTTTCATCGCTACATTGGTAACCATGACATTACTGCGTGGTGTGACCATGGTCTATACCGATGGTCGCCCTATTTCTACAGGTTTTACTGATACCGCAGATGCTTTTGCGTGGTTTGGTACAGGTTATGCGTTGGGTATTCCGGTTCCAGTATGGATGATGGTCGTGGTGTTTGCGGCAGTTTGGTATTTACTTAACCACACGCGTTTTGGCCGCTATGTTTACGCACTTGGTGGTAATGAATCGGCAACACGCTTATCTGGTATCAATGTCGATCGCGTTAAAATTGGTGTTTATGCCATCTGTGGTTTACTGGCGGCATTAGCTGGCATCATCGTTACTTCTCGCCTTTCTTCTGCTCAGCCAACGGCGGGTATGGGCTACGAATTAGATGCTATTGCTGCGGTTGTTTTGGGTGGCACTAGCTTGATGGGAGGAAAAGGTCGCATTATGGGAACCTTGATTGGTGCGCTGATCATTGGTTTCTTAAATAACGCGCTTAACCTTCTCGATGTTTCTTCTTACTACCAGATGATAGCGAAAGCAGTGGTCATTCTTCTGGCAGTATTGGTGGATAATAAAAATAAATAGCAACATCCCCTTATGGATTGGGCACGTTCGCAAAGTATGCGTAAGTGCCTAAACCTTTGGGAAAAAACCTCGATGCAAAGCAACCAGTTGCCCAGTATCGGCCCCTACAAAAAGGACTATAAAGATGAAAAAACTCGCAACTTTAATTTCTGCTGCTCTACTTTCAACCACCGTCTCTGTCTCTGCGCAGGCGCAAGACACAATGGCGATTGTATTATCGACATTGAACAACCCATTTTTCGTTACCATGAAAGATGGCGCAGAAGCCAAAGCAAAAGAGCTGGGTTATGAACTTATTGTGCTGGATTCACAAAATGACCCAAGTAAAGAGCTATCAAACGTAGAAGATTTAACCGTACGCGGTGTGAAGGCCATTTTGATCAACCCAACTGATTCTGATGCCGTATCGAATGCGATTCGTATGGCGAACCGAGCAAAAGTGCCAGTATTGACGCTTGACCGTGGTGCGAGCCGTGGTGATGTTGTTAGCCACATTGCCTCTGATAACGTGGTTGGTGGTGAAATGGCGGGTCACTTCATCATGGAAAAAGTGGGTGAGAAAGCTAAAGTTATCCAACTTGAAGGCATTGCGGGTACTTCAGCCGCTCGTGAGCGTGGTGAAGGCTTTATGAATGCTGTTAACGGCAGTGAAATGCAGTTACTCGCTAGTCAACCGGCAGATTTTGACCGTACTAAGGGTCTGAATGTTATGGAAAACTTACTTGCCGCTAACCCTGATGTGCAAGCGGTATTTGCGCAAAATGACGAAATGGCATTGGGTGCACTACGCGCCGTTCAAGCATCAGGTAAAGATGTGATGATCGTTGGCTTTGACGGTACTGATGACGGTATTGCAGCGGTAGAACGTGGCCAACTTGCAGCGACGGTTGCACAACAACCAGACATGATTGGGGCGCTTGGCATTGAAACAGCCGCTAAAGTGTTAAAGGGCGAATCTGTTGATGAGTACATCCCTGTTCCTCTAAAAATTATCAGCAAATAATACTCAATGGCCTTCTCTTTAACGAGAGAGGGCCCATTTTCCGGTGTGTTGAGCTTTGGTTTTTTTATTAGATAGAAAGTTCAAACCTCTCTATACCCCAAATCACAACGGGATATCTCCCTATTAATCATGTTCATTAATGAACAAAGGAAATCTTATGAATCAGTTAGTGGTATTAGGTAGTGTTAACGCTGACCATGTTCTTCAAGTGCCTTCTTTTCCTCGCCCTGGTGAGACATTGCATGGGCGCAATTATCAAGTTATCCCAGGTGGGAAAGGGGCAAACCAAGCCGTGGCCGCAGCAAGGCTAAATGCAGACACCGGGTTTATTGCGTGTGTCGGTGATGATGCGTTTGGCATTAATATTCGTGAAAGCTTTAAGCTTGATGGCATCAATATTTCAGGCGTAAAAATGCAGCCTAACTGCCCAACGGGGATCGCTATGATCCAAGTGTCTGACGGTGGCGAAAACAGTATTTGTATCTCTGCAGAGGCAAATGCCAAACTTACCGCACAAGTCATCGAGTCTGACCTTGCCAATATAGGTGCAGCTAGTTACCTGTTGATGCAACTTGAAACACCGATTGACGGCATTATTAAAGCGGCGCAATTTGCTAAAGAAAATCGTACTAATGTGATACTCAACCCAGCGCCAGCCCGCGAGCTACCTGATACTTTGTTAGCGTGTGTTGATGTGATCACCCCCAATGAAACCGAAGCACAGGTTCTCACTGGAATAACGGTTGATGATGATCAATCAGCGCAACTGGCTGCCAATGAATTACATAAGAAAGGCATAGAAATTGTACTGATCACCTTAGGTGCTAAAGGTGTGTGGCTTAGCCAAAATGGTCGTGGAGTATTGATTCCAGGCTTTAAGGTTGATGCGACAGATACCACGGCAGCGGGTGATACGTTTAATGGCGCACTTGTGACTGGTTTGTTGGAAGAAATGCCTTTAGAATCAGCAATTAAGTTTGCTCATGCGGCAGCGGCAATATCCGTCACACGTTTTGGGGCTCAGACATCTATCCCTACTCGCAAGGAGGTGGATGCATTCCTCGCTCAACATTGTTAGGAGAATAAAACATGGCCACCATGAAAGACATAGCAAGGCTTGCAGGGGTATCAACGTCAACGGTTAGTCATGTGATTAATAAATCTCGTTTTGTGAGCGAAGATATCGCTGAGCGAGTTAATAAGGCTGCTCAAGACTTAAATTATGCGCCATCTGCTTTGGCGCGTAGTCTCAAAATGAATCGTACTCGAACTATTGGTATGCTAGTTACTACCTCAACCAACCCTTTTTTTGGCGAAGTGGTGAAAGGGGTCGAACGCAGTTGTTATCACAAAGGGTATAACCTGATTTTGTGCAACACGGAAGGCGATAATGAACGAATGAAAGCGTCCATCAATACACTGTTGCAAAAGCGTGTTGATGGTTTGTTATTGATGTGTTCAACCTTAGAAGGTGAACGTATCGAAGTATTTGATCGCTACCCCGACATTCCAGTTGTAGTGATGGATTGGGGGCCAATGCTCTTTGCCAGTGACAAGATTCAAGATAACTCGTTAAGCGGTGGTTATATCGCAACCAATTATTTAATTGAATGTGGTCACAAAGAGATTGGCTGTATCACGGGGCCGCTCATTCGACATCAAGCGCAAATGCGTTATGAAGGTTATAAACGCGCTGTTTTAGAATCGGGTTTAGAAATCAATCCGCAATGGATTGTGGAGTCAGACTTTGAGTGTGAAGGCGGTTATGAAGCGTTTAATCGCATGTTAGAAAACGGTCCGCTACCCAGTTCAATTTTTGTTTCAAACGATATGATGGCGATGGGGGTGCTCAATGCAGCCTACGAAAAAGGCATCCGTATTCCCGAGGATGTTTCTATTATGGGATACGATGATATCCATATTGCTCGCTTTATGTCTCCAGCACTGACTACCGTGCATCAGCCCAAATATCGTTTAGGTAAAGTGGCCGTCGAAACCTTACTCAAAAAGCTTGAAAAAGAGACTCTAGAGCCGCAAGTTGTGCAACTTGATCCAACCTTAGTTGTGCGTAAAAGTGTGAAAAATTTGAATTAGGATTTTACCGTTATTGTTTGAATAAATGATGGTATTCTTTCGCGCAATATAATGCGCAAACGTTTGCTGGAATCGGCTCTTTCAGCGGAATAAAACAGATATAGGCCGAATCATCGACTTGACGGTTTCATTTTCTGAACTAATGAAGTTGTTTTGATAGTTTTATAGAGATTGTTTAAGGTAAATAGAGAAAAGCGTTCAGTTAAATATATCAATTGGTTGGAAGAGGTAAGCCTAATCCAACGTTTGATTTCACTTGCCGCCTAACTTTAAGTTCAAGTTGTTTGGCTATATAAAATAATAAAGAGCACGACTGAGTGCTCTTTATTATTTTATGTGAGGATTACAATCCGCCTAGCTGTCGGGCTTGTTGCAACAACGCTTGGCGTTGAGCTTCCATTTCAGATTGAACTTCATTTTCCCTATGAGCGTCTTCTTCCACTGCCTGTGGGACTAATACATAGAACTTATTGATGGTCATCTCTGGATCTCATTTTGTTTCTGAATAGCAAAAAAATAAAGGATGTTAACTAGGTTAACATCCTCCATGAAGCGAGAATTATAGGCGTAGACGGTAGGGCTTAGCTAGTCCTTTATCTACTATATCTAGAATTTTTTAGACATCGTAAGTGGTAGACGCAGTATTACCGCCTGTACCTGTCCAGTTTGTGTGGAAGAATTCACCACGTGGACGGTCAGTGCGCTCATAAGTATGTGCACCGAAGTAGTCACGCTGTGCTTGTAGTAAATTTGCTGGCAAGCGGGCGGTGGTATAGCCATCTAAGAAGGTTAACGCTGAAGTCATGCAGGGCATTGGAATACCCACTTCTATAGATTTGGCCGCGACTTTGCGCCATGCGCTCAGGCAGTTATCAAGAATGCCTTTAAAGTAAGCATCTGAACCTAGGAAAGCGATTTCTGGGTTAGCATCGAATGCATCACGGATGTTGCCAAGGAACGCACTGCGGATGATACAACCACCACGCCACATTAGGGCTACGTTACCGTAGTTAAGATCCCAACTATTTTCGTTAGAGGCTTCGCGCATTAGCATAAAGCCTTGCGCATAAGAGATGATTTTAGAAGCAAGCAGTGCCTGACGCAGTGCATCAATCCATTGCTGCTTATCACCTTCAACGGGAGTAATGGTTTTACCAAATAATTGCTCAGCTTCAACGCGTTGATCTTTCAGTGCAGATAAGCAGCGAGAGAATACCGATTCCGTGATCAGTGTCAGTGGGATACCCATATCTAACGCATTGATACCAGTCCATTTACCTGTGCCTTTTTGGCCCGCAGTATCAAGGATTTTCTCAACCAGCGCTTCACCATCTTCATCTTTGTAGCCAAGAATGTCTGCGGTGATTTCCACTAGGTAGCTATCAAGTTCGGTTTTGTTCCAATCAGCAAACACTTTTTGCATCTCATCATGGTTTAAGCCTAAGCCATCTTTCATGAATTGATATGCTTCAGTGATTAGTTGCATATCGCCATATTCAATACCGTTATGAACCATTTTAACGAAGTGACCCGCGCCATCGTTACCTACCCAGTCACAACAAGGCTCACCTGTATCGGTTTTTGCAGAGATGCCTTGGAAAATTGGCTTAACTGCTTCCCAAGCTTCTGGTGCACCACCTGGCATGATAGAAGGGCCAAAACGAGCGCCTTCTTCACCACCAGAAACACCTGTACCGATAAAGTGAATCCCTTTTTCACGCAGTGCAGCTACGCGGCGGTTAGTGTCTGGGAAGTTGGTGTTACCACCATCGATAATGATGTCACCTTTGTCTAGTAGTGGAACTAATGCTTCGATAAATGTATCAACAACATCACCAGCGCGAACCATTAGCATTACTTTACGCGGTGTTTCTAGTTTCTCAACCAGTTCTTCTAGTGAGTAAGCGCCAACGATATTGGTGCCTTTAGCTTGACCTGCTAAAAACTCGTCTACTTTCGCAGCAGTACGGTTGTGAGCCACAACTTTGAAGCCGTGGTCGTTCATGTTTAGGATAAGGTTTTGCCCCATAACTGCTAGGCCAATTACACCGATATCACCTTTCATTATTTCTCTCCAATTTATCTATTTGGACGCGCGTTACGCGATTTTTGCTGCTGCGCCTGAATCTAAGTACCACTCCGTTTGACCCGTTTTAGATTGGATCTTCGCTGCAGGATAGGACAGCTCGTTTGCCGGAGTAGTATGAATTTCGTTTACGATGTCGACTTTACTAGCGCCAAGAACGAGGTAGCTAATTCGTTTCGCCGCTTCGAGAACTTTGGCTGTTTTCGATACACGGAGTTGACCAGACTCAGGATGAGTCGCCAACACTGATAGGTTTTCATCTTGATAGTTGGTTTGTCCTGGGAATAGAGAAGCAGTATGGCCATCAGCACCGACACCAAGTAGAATCCAGTCAAATACAGGGGTTCCATTTTCTGACGGGATGACATCTGCCATCTCTTTAGCAAAACGATCAGCTTCTACCTGTGGCTTATCCTCCCCACGAATACGGTGGATATTTTCAGCAGGAAGGTTCACTTGGCTAAACAGAAGTGCGTTTGCTTCACCGTAGTTACTTTCAACATCGTTAGGTGCAACACAGCGCTCGTCACCCCACCAAAAATGAAGGTTGCTCCACTGGATCCCTTCAGCGTATGGGGCTTGTGCTAACAGCTTGAATAGCATTTTTGGCGTGCTGCCGCCCGACAATGAAATGTGTATCTGACGACCTTGCTCGCTGTAGGCTTTTAGATCGTCTGCTAGGCTAGTAACAACTTGCTGGGCAGTATCGAAAATTTTGTGATTAATCATAGTTCGCAGTAATCCGTATCTGTCAAGTTCTTACATGGGAAACGCCATGCACGGCCATCACGTTGTATTAGGTCATCGGCCTCTTTCGGTCCCCATGTGCCACACGCATAACCAAATAGAGATTGAGGGTCTTGCTTGAAGTCCAAAATAGGTTGCACAAACTTCCAACACGCTTCTACTGCATCTGTACGTGCAAATAAGGTTGCATCGCCATTGAGCGCATCTAAAAGTAAGCGTTCATAAGCAGTCAACATTTTGGTTTCTTCTAATGAAGTGTAATGGAAGTTCATCGAGACTTCTTTGGCCTTAAAGCCTGCGCCTGGTTCTTTTAACCCAAAGCTCATTTGAATGCCTTCATCTGGTTGGATGCGAATAATTAATTTATTCTCAGGGGCATTTTGACCAAAAACAGGGTGTGGTGTGCGTTTAAAGTGAATAACCACTTCGGTCACGCGCGTTGGTAAACGTTTACCAGAACGCACAAAAAACGGTACGCCATTCCAACGCCAGTTATTGATGAACATTTTCAAACCGACGTAGGTTTCAGTACGAGAGTCAGCGGCAACACCGTGTTCATCACGGTAACTTGGTAGGAACTTGCCACGCACTTCTGATTCTGTGTATTGACCTAAAACAAGGTTGTTACGTAGGTCATCTTCTGAAAGAGGCTGTAGGCTTTGCAGTACTTTATTAACTTCATTACGAATCGAATTTGCGTTAATTGCCGCAGGAGGCTCCATACCAACCATTGCCAATACTTGCAATAAATGGTTTTGGAACATATCACGTACTGCGCCCGAGCCATCATAATAGCCGCCACGTTCTTCTACGCCCAAAAATTCAGCGCCCGTGATTTCGACATAATCAATGAAGTTGCGATTCCACAGCGGTTCGAACATGCCATTAGCAAAGCGAAAAACTAGTAGGTTTTGCACGGTTTCTTTGCCGAGGTAGTGGTCGATACGGTAAATCTGGTGTTCTTGAAAATGACGATGAATTTCGATATCAAGACTTTTAGCTGAAGCAAGATCATAACCAAATGGTTTTTCGATGATCAAACGCTTCCAGCCTTGTACCTCATTGTTAAGTCCGTGAGCTGCAAGGTTGGCAGGGATCACACCGTAAAGGCTTGGCGGGGTAGCCAAGTAGAAAAGCGTATTGCGCTGTTCAAACTGATAGTGGTCAGTTAACTCATCAAGGCGAGTTGCCAGTTTGGCATATTCTTCAACATCGGATGTATTGAGTGCTTGATAGTGTAAGTGCTCACAAAAAGCATTGAGTACATCTGGGGTGGTTTTTTCCATTTCCTGAAGAGAGCGTTTTAGCTTCTCTCGATATGATTCATCACTGTATTCAGTTCGGCTAACGCCCAGGATAGTAAAGGATTTTGGTAGCTGATTACTTTCGTACAAATGGTATAAAGCGGGGATCAGCTTGCGGTAGGTTAAGTCGCCTGAAGCACCAAAAATCACGATACTGCTGTTTTCAGGTATTACCATCATCTTTCCCTTAAAAACGTGGTATTTAGCATGCGCCTACAGTAGCAGTGCGTTGCAAAAATAGAAAATAGGCTCCAACTATCGCTTTGATAGCTATAATCAATAGCTGGGGAGGTTGAAATCATCAATTCCCCCTCCAAACTCGGGTGCGTATTGTCTACGACAATTTGATATACATCAACAATTGATGACGCAATCGATTAAATTCTGACATTGTCCTAGTACAAGTGATGCTTTATTCCTCTCTTGGAAACGAAATGGAATGCTGCACAATGGAAAATTCAAGATTTGGTGATTTTTGTGGCTTCTAGTAATGAATAATTGATTATTATTTGTTCAAACAGACGCTAATAAGGCGTAACTCACTAAAATATATATCAATTGCTTCTACACTTAGGTCAAACTATCCCCTTCTTACTTGAAGGTGCAGCGGTGTTGGCTACGTTTGCTCACCCCAATCACATAGTTTATCTATGCTTATGGGGATTCACTCACTTGCCGCCTACCTGCAACTCCAAATAGTTTGGGTATACAACAAGAATCTAAAAGCTAAGGAGCGGAGTGATGGCGATTCAACGATTGAATGCAGAGCAGCTCTACCATGTTGCACAGTTAGAAAAGCTACCTTGTAAATCAACCAAAGAACTGGATCCTATCGATGAGATAGTGGGGCAAGAACGCGCACAAAAAGCGGTTGAATTTGCCATGTCGATCAAAGAAAAAGGTTACAACATCTACGCGATTGGTCGTAACGGATTAGGCAAACGCACGATGATTTTGCGTTATTTAAATCGACACCAGCATGAAGCCGATGCCTTATTTGATTGGTGCTATGTTGCTAATTTTGCCGACATTCGCACCCCGAAAGTGCTGAAGTTACCTTCTGGTGTTGGTGTGAGCCTTAAGCAAGACATTGAAAAGCTCATAACGAAGTTGGTTAATGCCATTCCATTAGCATTTGATAACGAGATCTACTTTGCGCGTGCTGACAAGCTAAAAAACCAGATGGTACAAAAGCAGCAAGGTGAATTGGATAGCATCAGTAAAGAGGCAAAAGATAAAGGCATCAGTTTGACCATTACCACCCAAGGTGACTACCAATTTGTCGCCATGAATGGCGAGGAAATGCATACGGAAGAGTCATTTGATGCTTTGTCGAGAAAGGAACAAGAGCAGTTTAGTCATATCATTGATGAACTTGAGATCAGCTTGCGTAATATGTCTCGTCAGCTTACCGAATGGGAAGAGTCATACAGTGAGAAGATCAAAAAACTTAATGATGAAGTGACACTAGGCGTGATCACGCATTTCATTAAACAGTTAAAGCAGGACTACTCAGGTTACCCTGAGATCAAAAACTACTTGACCGAGTTGCAAAAAGATATTGTCGATAATGCGGATATCTTTTTAGACGAAGAAAGTGAACAAGGGGAAGTAGCAACAGCGTCGTTGGATAAGCGTTTACCTCGTCGCTATAAAGTCAACGTTTTGGTTAGTCAGCCTTCCGATAAACTACCTGTCGTTGTGGAAGAAAATCCCAATTATCACTCTTTATTTGGCTATATTGAGACGGCAACGTTTAAAGGTACGGTGTTTACGGATTTTTCATTGATTCGCGCTGGTAGCCTACATAAAGCTAATGGTGGTGTACTGCTGATGGATGCAGTCAAAGTGCTTGAGCAACCATATGTATGGGATGGGTTAAAACGTGCGTTACGTTCTCGCCAGTTGAGCTTTACCTCACTTGAAAAAGAGGTGACTTTAACGGGGACAGTGTCACTAGATCCCGAGCCGATCCCATTGAATGTAAAAATTATCCTATTTGGTGACTACAATACTTATCAATTATTAACCCGCTATGACCCTGAATTCAGTGAGTTATTTAGAGTGACCGCGGATTTTGAAGACGAGATGACTCGTACTCCAGATAGTGAGCTGCACTATGCGCGCTTTATTTCGAGTATTGTGCATGACAACAATATGTTGCACTGCGACCGTAAAGCGATTGCCCGCATCATCGAACACAGTTCACGAACGACTGGTGACCAAGGCAAGTTATCGCTGCATTCCGCTCACATAGCGAATTTGCTGCGTGAGTCGAACTACGTTGCCAAGCAAGCCAACTCGAATATGATTCGTCAAAACCACGTTGAAGAAGCACTAAAAAATCAGGAAATGCGCGTTAATCGCTTGCAAGACAGTGTTATGGAAACTTTCGCAAATGGTACCACTCTCATTCAAACTGGAGGGATGGCTATTGGGCAAGTGAACGCTTTATCGGTACTGAGCACTAGTGATCATATGTTTGGAGCGCCGAATCGAATTACCGCAACCACCTCTTATGGCGATGGTGAGATCATTGATATTGAACGCAGTGTCGATTTAGGGGGCAGTATCCACTCCAAAGGAGTAATGATTCTGTCGGCTTACCTTTCTTCGGTATTTGGTCGAACCGCGCGTGTACCATTGACGACCACGATTACCTTTGAGCAGTCATACGGCGGGGTTGATGGAGATAGCGCGAGTATGGCGGAATTCTGTGCCATTGTGTCTGCTTTTTCAAAGCAACCGAATCGACAAGATATTGCGATTACTGGCTCTATGAACCAATTTGGCGAATCGCAACCGATCGGCGGGGTTAATGAAAAGATAGAAGGTTTCTTCGACGTATGTACCATAAAAGGACGCACCAACCAACAAGGTGTGATTATTCCTCTTTCCAACATGCATAACTTGATGTTGCGTTCGGATGTCGTGAAAGCGGTAGAAAAAGGCGAATTCAACATTTGGGCAATTGAGCATGTTACCGAAGCTATCGAGCTTTTTACTGGTAAAGCCGCAGGTATTGCCACCGAAGATGGGAGCTATCCGGTAGATACTATATTTGGCTTAGCACAAGCCAAATTGAATGCGTTGAGAAAGTAAAACAACCTATTTACTAGCAAAATATAGCCACCTTTTGGTGGCTATATTTTTACATAAACTATCATAATTTGACTTGTGCTGTTTTCTTGTCGAAAAGTCATATTTATGGCGTTGTTTATAGCGTAACACTATGAACTTAAGCCTGTTATTTAATAGACTATTTTGTGATCTTGATCTAGAATCGTCGCCTTATTTTGATCGTTAGGACTGTTCCCAATGGTATGGACGCGAATAATTTTTATCGAGGTTCTAAAATGCACTTTTCACTGAAAAACTTGTCCATTCGTGTTCAAGTTTTGCTACCAGTTTTGCTTACAACGATAGCTCTTTTTATTGCTTTATGGATAACCAAAAGCAATCTTCAGAATGAGCAGCACCAAGTTTCAAACAGTACTGATTTGCTCGTTGAATACAAAGATACTCTTGCCAATATTGACGACACTATTTATCCGCTTCGTATTAGTGCTGTATATGCAATTTACGATTCGTCTCGTCGTGATAGTTTCTTATCAGAATTAAAAAGTGGCTTGAAAGAGGTCGAATATAGCCTTACCAAAATGCAACAAAATGAAATGTATCGAAATGATGTCTCTTTTGTTCGTGACAGTATTGAGAACTATGTAGAGATGTCTAATCGAGCGGTTGAGCTTCTCAATAGCCGAGATAAAGGGCAAGTTCAAGAAGAACAGTATACATCGTTTATTGCGCAATACCGTGAAAGCGGTAATCAGATGGCGAGTGCTGTTAATGCATTGTCTAAAAAGGTCAATCAATTAGCTATTCAATCACTTGCACAAAGTGAGAAAGACAATATTCGCGTCATGAATACAGCAATGATCACTGTAGTATCGGTTTTGGTTATTTCTCTTATGATGGCGTGGATATTATCAAATATAATTGTTGCGCCTATTCAAAAGTTGCAAATGGTTATCCGAGAATTAGCACAAGGTAACTTAACCATTCGAGCTGATGTGGATGGTGAAAATGAAATATCGCGTCTTGGCAAAGATGTAAACACTACCGTTTCTCAATTACATATAACAGTTGATCAGCTTAACCGTATTAGTGAAGACGTTGCATCAGCATCAACAGAGTTGGCAGCGGTAATGACTCAAGCTGAATCAAATGCCAATCAAGAGTTGAGTGAAATTGAACAAGTTGCTTCGGCAGTGAATGAGTTGGCGAGCACAGCAAACAACGTTAGTGACAATGCAACATTAGCGGACTCTACGGCACGTGAAGCGGATGAGCTTGCAAAATCTGGCTTGTCAATATTCAAAGAGAGCACTCAAGCAAGTACACAGATGTCTGATGCATTAAATCATGCGGCGAGTGTGGTACTTCGTTTGAAAGAGCAATCTGAGCAGATCAATGATGTTGTTGAAGTTATTCGTGGTGTCTCTGAGCAAACCAATTTGCTAGCACTTAACGCAGCTATTGAAGCGGCTCGCGCTGGCGAGACTGGCCGTGGTTTTGCTGTAGTGGCAGACGAAGTACGTATGCTTGCTGCACGAACGGAAAGTTCAACCAAAGAGATCAGGGTCATTATTGAAGATCTACAAAGTCAGTCGATCCTAGCAAATGACAGCATGCAAACCAGCATAGATATGTTGGCACGTAATAGTGAACTAACGCAACGTGCTAGTGATGCGCTTGTGGGGATTACTGAGTCGGTTTCTGATATCAATGATTCTAACGCGCAAGTTGCTACCGCTGCGGAAGAACAGTCTCAAGTAACGCAGGATATTAACCGCAGTGTGGTGAATATGTCTGAGCTTGTTAACCAAAATGTCACAGGTATTAGCCAAAGTGCCAGTGCTAGCTCAGAATTATCACAATTAGCAGAGAAGCAAAAAGCTCAGTTGGCTTTCTTTAAGCTATAAATCTTCTGATAATGAAAGCGTTAAGCTGCATGACTTGCAAGGTTGTGCGGCTTTTTTAAATTTAAGCATAATTAACTATCAGAAATAATTGAATTTTTAAATATCATTACATTCACAGCGATATTCATTTAACTGCATAATAAATTACTATCTTTTTTAACATTATCTCCATGTATTGAAATCATAAAAACAAAAATGCGATGATGAGCGCGCCTATAGTGCGTGAGTTGGCTTATGAGAAGGAGTAATTATGGGTAAAGAGGACAGCTTATTTCAGTGGGAAAGAGTACAACGGTTTAATTTCTCGGTTTGGACGGTGTTAACGGGTACATTGATTGCTCGTACCAGTTTTTTCATGGCATGGCCATTTTTGATAGTGTTTCTCTATCAAGACTATGGTGCTTCAGCGATTGAAGTGGGGGGAATGCTGGCAGCTTCAGCCGTTGTTGGGGCTGTGACTGGTTTATATTCTGGATACCTATCCGATAAGTTCGGCCGTAAGTGGGTGATGGTTGCTGGTAGTTGGATTGCGGCATTGGCCTACAGTGGAATTGGTATCGCAGACCAAATCTGGCAATTTTATGTGCTTATTGTTATCACCGGGTTAATGCGCCCGATGATTGAGGCTCCAGCTAAAGCGGTTATTGGTGACAACTTATCGAATGTAAAAGATAGAGAATTGGCACTTAATATTCGCTATTTTTTATTAAATCTCGGTGGCGCTGTTGGGCCGTTATTAGGTATTACATTAGGTTTAACGCATCCTCAAAGTTTGTTCTTTTTTGCTGGTGGAACTTACCTCATTTATGGTTTTTGGCTGTTATTTGGCATTGAACGCAAAGGTCGATATATTCAACCGGATCGCACAGCACTCCCCAATTTTACTTCTACTCTACGTGTGATCAGTAAAGACAATATCTTTGTTAAATTGATGGTGGCGAACTTTATTATGATGTTTGTGTACGGGCAGGTGGAATCGTCAATTCCACAGGTTATCGTACGAACCAGCGTTTTGGACGCCGCGCAGATTGTCGCAGGGCTAGTATTAGTCAATACAATGACCATTATCGTCTTTCAATTTCCAATGCTTAAGTGGTTAGAAAGCATTCCTCTTTTCGTACGTACTCGGATTGGTATGGGGTTAATGGCGGTGGCGCAGATCGGTTTTCTTCTTACTCCCGCAGATTGGCCTATTGGCTGGGCGATTGCGTGCTTTATTTTAAGTATGGGAGAGGTTATCGCTTTTCCTACTCTAAATGTACAAATAGATCGGATGGCTCCAGCGCATCTCCGTGGGTCGTATTTCGGCGCGGCGGCATTGTATTCATTGGGCTTTGCGATTGCACCTTTGATTGGCGGTGTGGTGATTGAGTCACTCAGTTCCAACTGGCTATTCGGTGTTTGCTTTGTGCTATGTTTAGTGATGATTTGGTTGTATTGGGTGGCTGAACATCAAGAAGATAATGTACAAAGAGAACCGATCGTTCAGACTTAATGCTCAAAAGCCCTCATTGAGGGCTTTATGTTTTAATGTTACTTGGTTTGCGCTGTTAGTCCTGCGCTTGCTGGCTCCACTTTCAATGTTTGAGTTGGGAAGGCAACGTCGGCATCATTGTTGTGAATGATCGCCATTGCTTTTAACAGCACATCTTGTTTTACTTCTTGGTAGCGCATCCAATTAACGGTTTTGGTGAAGGTGTAGATAAAGAAATCTAACGATGAAGGACCAAAAGCGTTGAAATTGACCATCAGTGTTTGTTCGCTATCAATGTCAGGGTGATTTTCCAACATTTCACGTATTTCTTTGACAATTTTAGCCATTTTTGAGGCATCATCGTAACGCAAACCAATGGTTTCATTGATGCGGCGATTAAGCATGCGCGAAGGGTTTTCTAGCACAATGTTGTTGAATACTGAATTGGGGACATAAAGTGGTCGTTTATCAAAAGTACGGATAATAGTCATACGCCATCCAATACGTTCGACGGTCCCCTCAATTTGACGATCTGGTGAGCGAATCCAATCGCCGACCTTAAAAGGGCGGTCAAAGTAGATCATTAACCCACCAAAGAAGTTGGACAATAAATCTTTTGCTGCAAAACCGATAATTAGACCACCCACACCGCCAAAGGTTAAAAGCCCAGAAAGGCTCAGACCAAATGCCTGCATGATAGAAAGCATACCGATGAGAATGAAGAATAAACGTGCAACCTTTGCAATGGCTTGAATTGTAGTCTCATCATGTTTTTTTTGTGATAATACGTAGTGCTCAACATTGTTGATGAGACGCATGATGATCCAGATAAAAATAGCGATCAACATCAGTAGCTTTACCGTTTGCAGCCAGTTGAGCTTATCTTTCATCGTATCTTGAAGTAGTAGTCCAAGTGATATTGTGCCTGGCCAACACCAAATTAAAGTGCTTACTGGCGTTTTTAATGCGTGTAACAGTAAATCATCCCAATGGAATTGAGTTTTTTCAGCGACAAACAGTAATCTGCTAAATACGATTCGCCAAATCCCCCATGCGACAAGGCTGGCAATAGAGATAAAAATAATGCTGGTATCCCAATGTTGGGCAAGGGAGGAGGATTCAATGTGAGTCAGTAATTCATTCATAATGTTTTAGTCTTAGTGTGAATGTTGACGCTCAAACTAACAGAAAACACCAGCTAGCTCTATATCATGTAGGCGAAGATAAGGGGTGATATATGGACGATATCAAATTTTGACCGACTCTGGGCATCTTGTAAAAGTATGGTGTCATCTATTGCTGTGAAAAATGTTCGGAGAGCACAGAGCGTCGGTTTTTACTCGGATCGCCGCTTTCATCGGCTTGGATAGTTTCTTCGTAGCCTTGTTTTATAAATCGTTGATTGGGTGTGCTGGGTTCAATGCGCTTTAACTGAGGTGAGTTGATTGTCCCTGACTGCTGGTAAATCGTTATGCCGTCACCAGTTCGAATTTCAATTTGTTTTCCGTTGTAGTCAAAGTTTGTGCTTATCAACCGGTTGTTGCGAAATACTCCTTTTTCATTAAAGGTCAGAATCTCCGTGCTATAACTAGGTGCACCAATTTCAATCCATGAACCATAGACCTGTTTCGGATGAGTGTACTCTTGATAGCTGAAAAACAGCAGTGCCGCAAAGCCGACAGCCAATGTGACTAATGCTATCCAAAAAACACTTTTGAAAAGCGATTCTCTCTTCATTGAGGGGCCTGAAAATGTTTTTTTTGCATTCGATAAATCCTTATTCTGTTTAGGTTATCTAAGGGGGGCAGTTTGAACCAATAACCTATTTAGCCATCCCTTTTCTACCTTTAATCTGCAACTTCAAGTTGTTTGGGTATAGAACGAAATCAGAGACTGAAAGATGTCGTACAGTTTGGCAAATTTCGCGCTATTAAATGAGACTCTAATTCCAAATGAAGGGCTAATGGATGACAAGATAGATAGTGTTTTAATTGTTCTACTATTGATTATAGACTTAGTGCTGTGGTTTGTTTTGGCCTAATTTGCTTCTTGTGTAATTTGAAATTATCAGATAAAACAAGTGAATGATTTATCACAGTAGGTCGATGATGACCTTTACAAGGAAGAAAAATGATCAAAGAAAACTCGTATTTTGAAGGTAACGTAAAATCGTTGGGTTTCACGCAGCAAGATGGTGATAGCTCTGTTGGGGTTATGGCTCCTGGCGAGTACACTTTTGGTACAGCAGCCCCAGAACGAATGACCGTGGTTAAGGGTACATTAATCATTAAGCGTCTTGGTGATGAAGAGTGGTCGACTTTTAGCAGTGGCGAGTCATTTGAGGTGGCCGGAAATTCATCGTTTGATTTACAGGTAGCGCAATCTACAGCCTATTTATGTGAATATCTGTAGTTATTGCTTTCATTGTTACGTCCACTGATATAAAAAAGCCACACCCAATAGTGTGGCTAAAACAAAAAATGAATGGCAGTGGATATTCAGTTTTTGTGCTGTGGGATCTAAACCAGAACCCAATAATGTTTTTACTCATACATACCTTGTTATTAGGTCAACAGGCTCTAATACGTGGTAAGTGAACGTTATACCGATGCGGATGATATTTAGATCATTAATAGGTTTCAAAAAGACCAGAGTTGTAGTCTTTGATGGCTTGTTCAATCTCTTCAAAAGAGTTCATAACAAATGGGCCGTAATGTACTACGGGTTCATTGATTGGTTCGCCCATCAATAGCAATACACCACCGATTTCATTGGTTTCAAGCTCTAAGAACTCACCTTTTGACATCAATGCTATCTCACCCTCTCTTAATACTTTTGTACCCAAGATTATGTGTCCTTGGTAGACATAAACCATCACATTATGGTTTTCTGGAGTGTTGATACGGATAGCGCTTTTGGGTATCGCTTGCCAGTCTGCTACACTCAATGTCGACCCTGTCTGAGTCAAAGGGCCAATCAATGTCTCGCCATTACAATCGATGTGACCAGCTAAAACTCGCAGTAAGCTAGTACTAGGTGTGCGATATTCAGTAATGCTCTCCGGTTGAAAGTCATGGTATTGAGCAGGAAGCATTTTATGGCTAGCGGGTTGATTTATCCAAATCTGAAAACCATGCAAGTGGCCGTCTTGCATAATTGGCATTTCACTATGAATGACTCCACGTCCTGCTGCCATCCATTGGGCACCGCCAGAACGTAACTCGCCAATATTACCCATATGATCTTTGTGCTGAAAATGCCCATTTAACATATAGGTGAGCGTTTCTATACCGCGGTGAGGATGAGGCGGAAAGCCACCTATATAGTCAGATTTTTGGTCTGACTTTAATTCATCAATCATCAAAAATGGTGAAAAGTGGGTATTATTAAACCCTGCGACTCGGCGAATTTTAACTCCATCACCATCAGATGTTGGTTGCGCGCGAAGCATTTGTTGCACTGTACGTTGGTTTGGCATAACAGCTCTCCTCTACGGAATACGCAAAGTGTAAATCAACAATCTTGAAATGATGAGCCCACGGATTTGAGTATCTTCTTCAATAATTTCGAACATATCTATGCTCTCCCTACTTGATGCAGCTGTGACGTTGGCTATGCTCACCTAATCCGGCTCCGTCGTAAATCTGGATGAAAGCGTAGTAAAAGATGTAATGACCCTGCGAGTGCATAGAATCGTTCAAAGGCATTGTTGTCTTCAATTTTTATATGCTCTTGCAGACAATGAATAGAAATACTGCCATTATTCACGCTTTAAAATCTAAACAAATAATTAGCCACTAGTGATTTTTTTCTTCTAGACTTGAGTTGGTATCTAACTCTTTAGGGGGGCTTAAGAATGGCAGAGTTAGTAGGAAGGCATTTAGAAGAAATGGCCAATATGCAATTATCCCGCAAACGTAGAGTTGTGGGGTTGTGTTCTGTTGTGTCTGCTGCTCTATTTTCCTACTATGGTTTCGTTCAGTTCATCGATCACAGCTACTATCTTAGCTTATTTAATTTTATCTGCTTGTTGGTGATCATTTTCAATGCTATCTATTTATATCAGCGTCCCGATATGCCCTACGCCGACTTAATTCTTAGCGGAATTTTACTGACTAAAGGTATCATGCTGCTGCTTTACAGCGCGCAAGCCACAAGCGGTATTTTATGGCTCTATCCTATTCTAGCTGCGGTCATTTTCATTAATGACTTCAAAATTGGGATAGTATTTAGCTTTAGTTTTAGCATGTTGGTTGGTATCTCATTATTGGTGACTAATACGCAATTATCATCAGACTACTTATCGGCGGATCGTTTCGTTATCAGCCTAACTATTTTAGGTGTCATCTGTCATATCTCAGCTTACTATTACAACAAAGCCATCAATTATATCCAATCCCTCTATCAAGAAGGGATTGAGGACCTTGCCTATACCGACCAACTCACTGGTCTTGCTAACCGTTGGAGTTTTGAAAATTGGGCGAATGAAAAGCTTTCTCAGCAAATGAAAAGTAATTCCATCACTGCCTTAGTGTTTCTCGATATTGATAATTTTAAATCGATTAATGACAACTATGGCCACGATGTTGGCGATAAAGTGCTGCAATATTTTGCTAACAGATTAAAGAACAACGTTAGGAATAGAGACAGGAAGACAGCTAAACATGACTGTTCAATTGCAAGGTTTGCAGGGGATGAATTCGTATTGTTGTTGTACGATGTAAGAACCAAAAAAGATCTTGATACTATTCTTAACCGTATTTGTTACATGTTTGAGCATAAATACCAAAGTTCCGAGATGATTAACAACCTCACTGTCAGCGTTGGTGTTGCGCTATTTCCAAATGATGCTGATAACCTACCAGAACTCACCAACTGTGCGGATAAAGCCATGTATTGGGCAAAACACAAAGGTAAAAATCAGTACCAGTATTATCAACATATATCTTCTGCTGAAATTCAAGAATCAAAATGCTCAGCAACCGTCACACTAATTAAAAAGGCTAGCGAGTCATATACATAAGCCATAGCCCTAATACGCATAACAGTGACATCCATACAGCGTACCTTACTGTATTGGGTTTATCCTTTGTGGGTTTAACTACTGGCCTTAGTGCAACTCGCTTTGCTGCATCGATAATGGAAAGGTCTTTCTCATCACGATTTTCAAGTATTTCACGTTTTTTCTGTGCTTGGTTGGCAACTTTGGTAAAACGGTGCATCTGATCCTGAGTGAAATCTTCATTAGGATCATAGTGCGCATTTTTATCTGTATGTTTAGGTAACACTGACATCTCACTTCTCCCCCTCTGAATGCACTTAATTCAATTATAGCTTACCTCTTTGAGTTGTTTTGACCGCTAATTGTTACGAAGTTCTACAAGAGCGAGGGCAATGTTGTATGCCGTCAGTATTACATTACTAAAAACAAAGGGTCCATTCCATCTACTAACCTTCAAGGATCTTTGCGTTGGCTTTGTACCGTAATTTGAATTTATTGATAATTTTGCTCTTGGTGCGGGTTGACGATTGAATGACTGATTTTGGTTGTTATTTTATACTAATCGTAGTAAATAACTGTTCATCCTGTCTTGTTATCAAGCCTTTTTCCTGCGCTATTTCTGATCACTTATTTACTGTGATTGGTATTACTTAAGAGGTGACATTTTTTCTAAGCCATAAGGTAAGTTGGAAAAAACGCTCGGATTACGTTCGATAGTCGGTGCTTGGTTAACGCTTTGCCAGTCAAGCAACATGATTGCTAACACATTACGGTGTTCGCCATAAGCGAGCTCGAAATCTCCTGTTGTCGATGGGATCATGCCTTGCTCTTTATCAATTGAGGCTTGAATCGCTAGTCGTGTTTTCTCTACAACAGGGTCGGTTTCTAAACCTGCAAGCAGAAAAGAAATGCCTACTTCGGCGATGACATCTTCTTTTGCTCGCGCCAAAATGGTATCAATATTGTTACGGAAATAATCGTAGATCCACTGATGTCGTTTTTCGCTGACTAGATGCTGGTAATACTCAGAATCAGCGAAAATAATGTGCGTCATACCATACAGCTTATTGCCATATTGTTGGCTAGACAGCTTTCTGTCGGCTGAATCTGGGTAGGTTTTTCTAAAACTATCAATAAACGGTTGCACTACATCTTGCTCACCTAATTGTCGTAACCAATAGACTTGGTTAGCCAACTGTGCCGACCATGCCTTGATCATTGCTTCATTAGTGACGTACTTAGTGAAATCGTATCGACGAATCACTTTGCGAAGCACTTGGTCATCTTTATGTTTAAGGCCATATTCATTAGCTCTAGCCATTGAACCAAGCAAATCAACACCTAGGTAAAGGTACTCAGGTGTATTTCTAGTTGCCATATAGCGTAGTTTGCTACGCTCATCGGTCTCATCAACATAGCCACTTAAACGCTTTTCTGAATAGAGAAAAATTTGTTCTGGAGTGTGAACCTCTTCTGCAAATTTGTTGAGTCGACTCGCTACGCGAGCAAGGTCACTCCACACTGCTGCAGAGTATTTGGCATCCAACGTCTGTCGGTACATTCTTAAGCCATAATGGCCTTCTTTAAAGGCTGGTAAGGTGTAAAGCTGGCTTTCATAGGTTTGGCGGATGCGTTCTGCTGATTGTTCAAAGCCTTCATGTGGAGCCAATGTTTGCTGTGCAAAACTAAAGGTGGGTAAGCAAAGAGCAGTGGCTAAACAATATAATGAAATTAATCTTTTAAGTAACATGATCAAAACTTTGCAAATTATCAATTGAGTAGAGCTTACTATTATGGGTCACTAGCATTGTGAGTAATCGGTCAGGTGAGGGTAAATTAACCGATTTTGAGTGTTTTATTTCATGGGTATTGATAGCTTGGATCCGCACCAGAAGTTTTGGACACTGAGTTAAGTGAGTACAATCACTAACGAGGTGAACAATGACAACTAAGAAAACACGAATCAAACATGCTCCTGAATTTAAAGCCGAAGCGCTTAAGTTAGCAGAGAAAATCGGTGTCGTTGCTGCCGCACGACAGCTATCGTTGTATGAATCTCAAATTTATGGGTGGCGTAAAGCCGTCAAAAAAGATACAAAAATCAGCGATAGAGAAATCAAGCATCTTCAATGATTACAGGTATAGATCATAAAATTAATTTGATTAGTATTACATGGGTTCATGCTGAATTTGCTTGGAAGCTTAATCGCTTACTGTTTAAAACCAGAAAAGCCATCACTCAACATCACCAATACTGAAAAGTCTGGGTTGATGGTGATGGCTTAAACCGATCTCAGGTTACTTTAGTAATCATAAAATACGAAACATATGCTACCGATGTAGTTTTGCTGTGGCATTCATTGTTTTCTTAATACTACTAATCGATTTTTCTTTTGACATGTTTACTATAGTTGCATAAAGACAATCAATTAGTGCGAGTTTTATTAGTCTGGCAGTCCCATTTTTCCCTAAAATCGGCTCAGGAGAAGCTGGAGCAAAAATGGCCAAATCTGATATCTGGGTCATTTCAGCAGTAAAGTTATTTGTAACAGTGATCAGTTTCGCTCCTGCTTTTTTTACTTCTCTAGCCGCATCGAGTAGATCTACGGTTTGTCCCGAATGAGAAATCATAAGTACAGCATCTTCCTCGGTCATCAAGCTTGCGGACATAATCATCATGTGATAATCCTTAGGTACTTGCGTATGAATTCCTATCCGTAGAAGCTTATGGTGAAAATCTTCAGCGATGATTGATGTGCCTCCGACTGCCATTATGGTAATTCGCTTTGCCCCAAGAAGAACTCGGGCGGCTTGTTCGATGCTTGGTACTGAAGAAAAAGACAAGGCTTCTTGTAAGGCACCAAGCGAATTGTTTAGAACTTTTTGGACAATTTGGGCACAATCGTCGGTAGGCTCCAATGTTTGCGTGAACAAACGCGACTCACAATGAGACACGATGAGTGCTGTTTTCAGCTCCTTAAAACCATCATAGCCAATCTTTTTACAAACCTTAACAACCAAGGCATTCGATACATCTAACTCAGCTGAGATCTGACTAATTGTCGTTTCTTTTGTAATTGAGCGATTGTTAAGAAAGTGCTCTGCGATGCTTCGCTCTGTTTTGGTCAAAGATGGCATCATCATACGAATTTTCGGCAACACTTTATTAAAATTAAGGTTCACAGCTCCACCAATTACTAAGGTCCGGTAAAGAACATTAGTTTAGATTGTTAACGTGTGCGGTTCAATGCTTGAATCGCAGCACCAGAAGCCCCGTTGAAGCTTGAGGAGGGTGCTGGCATGAATACCAATGACTCTCGAGGTAAAGGGCCACGAGTTCGAGCTAACGTTTCGCGTTTAAGTTCAGTGTATGGAAAACTTTCCATATCCATGACACCGCCACCAAAAATGACAACATCGGGGTCAAATAGGTTGATCGATGTTGCAATTGATTTGGCTAGTTTGTTAATAAAGCGAGACACAAACTCTTTGTTACAATCTTGTTCAAAAAAGCTTGTAATTTGGTACTTTGCATTTTGACGTTCGTATTCAGCTTTCAGTTGTACACCAGATACAACGGTTTCTAAACACCCTTTATTGCCACATCCACAAGTTTTTGAATCATCCCCAAAAGGAATGTGTCCCAACTCACCTGCAACACCATGTGCTCCGGTATATACATCTCCATTAATCCAAATCGAAAAGCCAAAACCAGTCCCTAGATAACAACCCAATACTAATTTATTCGCAATATTGAGATGGTCAGTGTCATATGCGATTTGTAAATTAACATCACGTTCAAGTTCTACCTGGCAACTAAACATCTCTTGAAGGTGAGGGACTAAGGAATTGAACTCGGTGTTATTGACAGTTAAATTAGGGGTCGACAGAACTTTCTTTCGGTCTTTGGAAATTGTTGCCGGTAGACCAATTATGATACGATGCAAGTTCAGGTCATATCTTACAATAAAAGCTTTGATTAATTGGCTCAACCCTCTGACCAAGCCAACTTCAACCACTTTTTCCGTTGGCATTTTATCTAGTTCAATAATGTTGCGTTGCTCATCGAGTATACATAGACGTGTATGTGTACCACCCATATCAATACCCATATATGCATGTTTACTCATTAACAATTCCTATCATTGCTGTATGGATGTCGCTCATCATAATAGACCACGCCTGATCAATCTCAGAGGCGTTGTTGAATAACCCTGAACTGCCTACAATTAACACATCGGCACCGGCATCGAGAAGAGTTGCATAGGTGTTCTTGTTGCAAGAACCATCTATTTCTAGTTCAAAGGACAGATTATGTTCGTCTCTAAACGCACGGAATTGCTTAATTTTGCCGACAACCTCTGGTATGAATGGCTGACCTGAAAACCCAGGGTCAACTGTCATTAAAGTCACTTTATCCAAACGATTTAGGTACATAGCAACTTCTTCTAAACGTGTCTCTGGGTTAATCACCACCCCTACTTTCATGCCATTATCTCGAATCTCATTAATAATTCTATAAGCTTGACCATTGGCAGTTTCGGCATGAAAACTGATCATAGCTGCACCAGCTTCAGCAAGTGACTTAATATAGTTTTGAGGGTTTGTAACCATCAAATGACAGTCCATTGGAGCAGTAGTAAGATCTTTTATTTGACTAACAAAAAATGGTGACAAAGTTAAGTTGGGGACGAAATGACCATCCATGATATCAACATGGTAATAACCAACTTTGTCATTTAAAAATTCGATTTGTTCTTTAAGTGCCATCAAATCCATACACATTAATGAGGGCGCAATTTTTGGAATAATCATTATTTTTTATCCTTTCTAGCGAAGAATTGATCAAGAGCAACAGCAGAGATAATCAGACCGCCCATTACAACTAGTTGATAATATGTTTGTACTTGCAGAATATTGAGACCATTGTTAATCGTACCGATGATAAGACCACCAATCACTACACTAACGATGCGTCCTTTGCCTCCGAAGAATGAGGTTCCGCCGATAATCGCAGCGGCAATAGCAAAGGTCTCAAATCCCATGCCAGCAAGAGGCTCTGCTGACCCTAAGCGAGCCGTCGTTACGACACCAGCAATACCTGCACAAATACCAGAGATGATGAACACGATCATTGTATGTTTTTTAACATCGATGCCAGAGTAATGAGCTGACTCTTTATTGCCGCCTATTGCATAGAAATTGCGTCCCAGGCGAGTTTTGGTAGTGAGAAACCATAGAATCGTTGCCATAGTTAGGGCGATAATCACAGGCGTCGGAATGCCGAATACTGAACCCGCAAATATTTCTACAAAAGTATAGCTAAAACCGTAGACTGAATTTGCATCTGAAATGATAAGTGTTGCACCACGGAAGATGGTATTCGTACCCAGTGTAATTATAAATGGATGCAGCCCCGTATAATTGACTAAAGCGCCGTTAATAGCTCCCATTGAACCACCAACAAAAATGCCACCAATTACTGCTGCTAAGATTGGGTCCAATCCCATAATCATTAGTTTAGCTGTCACCATCCCAGAAAACGCTATGACCGCACCAACTGAAAGATCTATGCCAGCAATCAAGATTGCGAAGAATACGCCCATACCAATTAATACATTGACAGACGATTGAGTGAAAATTTGAATAATGTTATTTCCAGTTAGGAAGTACTCTGGAGATGTGATACCAAAAATCAGGATCATCAGAACTAATATTGCAAGGGTACCGTAGTTCTCCCAAAGTTTCCCAAAGTTGAGCGGTTGTTTTCCTGCCGCCCCATGCGGCTTATCTAATTTGGTAATGCCCATTTCATGATCTCCTCTTCACTGAGATTTTGGTTTAAGAGAATGTTTGAAATATGTCCTTCGTTCACAACAGCAACTCTATCGCTTACAGAAAGGATTTCCGGTAGTTCAGAAGAAACCATGATCACGACTTTGCCGTCATCACATAGCTGACGCATGATTTTGTATATTTCCGATTTTGCACCGACATCGATACCGCGAGTAGGTTCATCGAAAATGATAATTTCTGGATCTGATGCCATCCATTTTGAAATGATCACCTTTTGCTGATTGCCACCAGATAAATCGGTAATCTTTTGATGGATGGAGTCACATTTGATGGATAGCAATGACTTATATTTTTGAGCCATGCTTGATTCTTCATGTGGATTGAAGCAACCCATCATGCCGCAATATCCCCCTCTTTTAAGTGAATGGGCTATAGCAATGTTCTGGCCGATAGTGAAGTTGTCAAAAAAACCATTCTCTCGGCGAGATTCAGTGACATATGCCATGCCGTTGTTCATAGCATCTAAAGGTGATCTAGGTGTTATATCTTTGTTTTTATATATAATTTTCCCACTATTTATCGCATCAATACCGAACAAGCAATTCATTATTTCTGTTCGACCTGCGCCGACTAAGCCTGCAAAACCTATAATTTCACCTTGTCGCACGTCAAAAGAAACACCTTTGACGGTTTTCTTATCCCAAGAAGTGATATTTTCTACAGAGAGTACGACAGGTTTATTCTGAATCTTTGAGGCTTCTCTTGTGCGCTTCTCGATTTCACGGCCAACCATGAGCCGAATTATTTCGTCGTCCGAGGTACCTTCTACTAACCCAGACCCCATCGAATGGCCATCACGTATAACCGTGTAACGGTCGCAAATTTGATGTATTTCTTTTAACTTATGTGAGATATAAACAATAGCTGTACCTTTGTTTCTTAACTTTTTTACAACCGAAAAGAGCTTGTCTACTTCTGTTTTTGTCAAAGATGATGTAGGTTCATCCATAATAAGAACACGAGCATTAGTGGACAACGCTTTCGCAATTTCAATCATTTGCTTGTAAGAAATAGCAAGGTCTTCCACTTTGGCATCTAAATTTATATCCATACCAAGCTCACCCATGATGAGTTCTGCTTCGTGTCGCATCAATGACCAGTCGACAATTTCTATCCCCAGTACTTTTTTAGTGAGTAGTCGACCAATAAAAATGTTTTCGAGTACGGAAAGTTCTTCAATTAAACTGAGTTCTTGGTATATGATACTGATCCCGAGCTCTGCGGCTTCTTGGTGTGTTAAGCAGGTGTAGTCACGACCATTTATTTCTATGCTTCCATGTGTAGGATGATGGATTCCTGACAACACTTTCATCAACGTACTTTTACCTGCTCCGTTCTCACCAAGTAGGGCATGGACCTCTCCGGAATAGATACTTAAGTTAACGTTGTCGAGCGCTTTTACATTACCAAAGTACTTGGCTATATTGCACATTTCAATGATTGGTGTGTTCATTATTCACCCTTAAAGGGCGGTGAATGTTGTTCACCGCCACTGGATTGTTACTTAACTAAAACAGCTGGAACCATTGCAGTTTGTGGCGCTTGATCAACTGTAATCATCTCACCACTTTCAACCGATTTAATTAATATTTTCATACCCTCAATGCCAATTTGAGCTGGATCTTGCGCAACTGTTGCTGTCATTTGACCGGCCTTAACAAGTTTTCTAGCTTCTGGAACGCCATCTGTACCCACAACCAAAATCTTACCTTGCTTACCTGAATTTCTAACGGCTTGAACCGCGCCCATTGCCATAGTGTCATTCGCACAATAGATCGCTGATAAATCAGGATTTCTCTGAAGCATATTTGTTGCTACATCCAGAGCCTTCATACGATCCCAATCTGCAGGCTGAGAAGCAACTAACTCAACGTTGGTCGTTTTCTTGAAAACTTGTTCTGCGCCTGAGCGACGAGCTTCACCAGATGCGTTACCTGCTTTCCCTTCGATAATGGCAACTTGACCGCCTTTCTCACCAAGCTTGTCTATGATGAATTGCGCACCAGTACTACCAACTGCAACGTTATCAGTGGTAACAAAACCTGCAACTTGAGCATTGGCTGCATTCATACCTGCGATATCAACTTTTTCATCAAGGTTTACTAAATGAATTCCTTTTTTATATGCCTTCACTGCCGGTGAAACTAAGTTGTTTGCTGATAATGGAGCGAAAGCAATACCTTTGTAGTCTCGGTTAGTAATGTCTTCAAACAAGCGCATTTGAGCTTGCATATCACCTTCCGAAGCTGCCGCATAGATATCCACTTCAATACCTTCAGCTTCAGCATAACTTTCAATGCCTTGTTTCATTTCTACCCAGAATGGGTTGTTTAGTGTTTTTAAAATTACTGCGTAATCTGCTGCCATAGCTGTCGATGCTGTCATACCGAGTGCAATTGCAAGAGCTGTATTCGTTAAAGTTTTAATATTCATGTGTGTCACTCCACGTCATTGGTAGTTCATTTTTATCCGTTTTATAGAGCAGTTTTTGCCCGCTGCTTAATATTTATACGCATCAATTTTTTTTATTCTTAGATTTTGGTCACAAATTAAACAATTTGAATGAAGTCACAATTTTATCAATAAATTGTAACTCATTGTTTTATATGCTAATTTGTTTTTGATAGACACCGGTTCTCTCTATATAATTTCACTAAATATTTATTTTTGTGAAAAATGAGGTTAAGAAATGAAAGTGGCAATTGCAAATGATCATGTCGGTATAGAATTGAAACCGACCATCATTGAACTATTAGAATCTAGAGGTTTGGAGGTAATGGATCTCGGAGCAAACTCAATTGAACGTACCGATTATCCTGTGTATGGCGCCAAAGTTGCTCTAGCGGTAACCTCCGGTGAAGCTGATTTAGGTATATTGATTTGCGGTACAGGAGTAGGAATTTCGCTTGCTGCGAATAAGGTCAACGGTGTTCGAGCGGTTGTATGTTCGGAACCATACACAGCAAAGCTTTCAAAGCAACATAATAATACCAATATCTTGGCATTTGGTTCGAGAGTTGTTGGACAAGAGCTGGCAAAGATGATTGTAAATGAGTGGTTAGATGCCGAATTTGAAGGAGGGCGGCACCAGAATAGAATCAACCAAATTTCAGCATTGGAAAACCAATACTAAAGTTCTAGTTTGTACCATTATAGCTTTTCTATTACTCCTGTCATACGTAACAAAAATGGGCTGGAGATATCACTTATCTAGCGACAAGCGAAGGCTGGATCTATTTAGCCGTTGTTATCGACTTGTACTCACGGCAAGTTGTTGGTTGATCAATGAGTACCAGAATGACCGCAACTCTGGTCTGTGATGCGCTATCGATGGCATTGTTCCGCAGAGGCATACCTGAAGAAGTGGTTATTCATAGTGATATGAGGTAGCCAATATTGCTCAAAATACTCCCGATACTTAATCGCAGCTCATAATCTAAAACAAAGTATGAGTAGGAAGGGAAATTGCTGGGATAACGCCTGTGTTGAAAGTTTTTTCCACTCAATGAAAGTAGAAGCCGTCCAATACGAGCCGATAATGACGCGAGAAGAAATGCGTCAAGCACTCTTTGAATACATCGAAGTTGATTAATAATCGAACAAGAAGGCACAGTGCTCTTGGATATCTAAGCCCAGTTAACTTTGAAAAACAATATGTCGCTTAATGCGGTGTCCAGTCTGACTGGAGCAGATCATTGTTAGTGAACCTTATTTTGTTCACATTTATTAATAGCCAATCACGCTTATTGTTATTGGTTTTTTTATGCCATTTGCTTAGTATTTTTATTCGCCACACTTATCGTAACAACTTGGCTTTCTTGGACAAACAGCGCCACGAGAGCAGATCAAACGAGCTTGATTTTCTATCCCACGTTCAATCCAATTAATGTTTAAGATTTTCGCGATGGTGGTGAGATCTTTTTTGATATGCCTTGGTATTGCGGTACTTCCTCCTCCACGTACACAAGATGCTTTAAGCTCCTCTGCAATGGAAAGTGCGTCTCCACCTTGCGCATTAATCGCAGGGTTTAAATCAATCCCTGCGCATAAAACTCGATTATTTCCAGCGGGGTCAACCATATTGACCGACTCGCAGCAGTAGATTCTAGGCTCATCCCCCACATTTAAAATCGAGATTTGTGCTGAGCTACCCTTTTTAGGTTCTGAGAGGCGTCGAAATACAGCCCAGTGCTGACAAGGGTCATTAACCTTTCGCATATTTCCCCATGGTAGTGGAATACCATTCCCTCGGTATACCGCTTTTAGTTTTCCTTCTCCATAGGCATCAAAATAGTGCCAATGAGGGTAAGGGGATACAACGGTCATACGGCGCATGGCAACGGATGGAGATACTCCCGCCTTCATGTGTACACCAATTTCATAGCCACAGCGGTCAAGCAATTGTCGATAAGGTACTTTAGGGCACAATAATGCCCCTGCGAAAAAGCTTGATTCGAAATCTCGCCATGCTTGAAGAATATCTTGTGAATTGAGCTCACAGGTTGCTTTAGCATCGGGGGCTTCTTCCCAGCTATTCGTGTGACCAACCGTTAAAACGCTTTTTAGCCCTTCTTTGCTGTGTAGAATATTGTGACCAATATAGACAGCTAAGTCGTATTTTAGGCGCGTAGGGTATTCTTTGAGTACCTCATTTAGGTAAATCGTACTTGGTGGCTCAAAAAAAGAGGTGATCAGTTGTTTAGCGCTCACTCCTAACTCATCGACCACATCTTGAGGTGTTCTGGTGACCCAACGGATCGATAAACCAAGGCTTTTAGCAATATCAATCAGGTCTTCAACCGCTAAATTCAATCGTTTCAGTCCTACTTCTTCAGCGGCTCGTTCTAGATCTGGAAAATGATTTTGAAGGCTTTCTTGGTGAGCACGGATCAGCAAGTGGGCAAACTGTCGTCCTGTAATCCCAGTTTGCGATAGCATCTCTGGAATAGCGATTTGCAAAATATCATTCGAAAATAAAAAACTAGGCTCAAGAGCCATACCGCTGATACCACCTCGGTTACCTTTGTCGGGGGTAATATCAGTTTGTTCTGGTTCATCATCGAGAAACCAAGCCGGATCTTTTTGGAAAACCTGAGCAATAACTTCCAGCATATCAATACTCGGAACACGTTTCCCCCGTTCAATCATAGATAGATAAGAAACCGACGGTGCATATTCAGGGTTGATACGAATACAGCGTGCAGAAAGGTCTTCCATTGTTAAGTGATTGCGTTTTCTCAGGTTTCGTACTTTGGTACCTAAGAAGTGAGATTGACGAACTAAACTTTTTGACAAGGCCATTTTGTAAAATTCACACTGTAAAATTTTTGTTGTGAAATTGTAGTAAAAAATTGGTTAATCTACCAAGTAAGCAAGGTCACAAATTTGCCGTAAAGTTAAACGCAAGTTTGGAATAATTGCTCTAGGACACAAAATAATGAGTTATCCAAGAGGGAAAGACGATGAATATGCTGACATTCGATAAAACAGAAATCCAAAAACAAAACAAACCCTTTATCGCTGAAGCTGTCTTCGCCGTCGAGACGATCAGTGCTAATCAACAAAACGAAAAACAGATACAAGCAAAGCAGCTACTGGATAGGCTTTTCCCGCTTGAAATGGGTTCTCACCAAGATGTTACTAGCTACGTGATAGACTACCGTCATGTACTGGCTTACTTCAAAGATGGTCGACATAGTGGATTAAAGCACCCCAAGCATTTCGTGGCATTCAACGGTGAAAAAGAGTTACCTTGCTCGATACTATTTCGTGATGGTAATGGAAGTCATGTTGAGGTGATGTTTGGTTGCACTAAAGGTACGGGATGTGTCGAGTTGATCGTCATTGATGATATTCAGTTAGAAACATGCACAACATTCACTCAGTTTGCTGAGGATGTGCCAAGTGCAGCAATGCGTCATTGGATAAGTCTAGTGAAAGGTGATGAACAGGGTAAACCCAAAGCGTGCAGTGAAGATAAAGAGTACAGGGCTAAAAATGGTGATGATTACTGCTTAAATTACAGTTTTAATATCGCCTAATGAGTTGAACAGTGAAATGAAATATGGGGCTAAAGGCCCCATGTCTTTTATAAGATGTAATATATTAAAGGGGCATTACACGATTACGCCCGAGTTGTTTGGCTTCATAAAGCAAGCTATCGGCTCTTTCTATTAAAGTTTCTGATGTGTCACCAAGTTGCCACTCGGCCACACCAAATGATGCGGTAATATTTCCGACCAGTTTTCCTGAACGTCGATCTTTGACACTCAATTTTTCGATAGAGCGACGCACTGACTCTGCAAATTGTCTTGCGATACGCAATGTTTTATTTGGAACAATCAATACAAATTCTTCACCACCAAAGCGGTAGGCTGTTATGCCATCTCGGCTGGTGGATTGTAGTCTTTTAGCAATTCCTTTAATGACAGTATCGCCAAATAAATGCCCGTAGTTGTCATTGAATGACTTAAAGTGGTCAATATCGAGTAAAATCAAACTGATCGGTTGCTGCGCGCTGATGAGAACATTTAGATCATCGTTGAATGAGCGGCGATTATATAAGCCAGACAACCCATCAAATAAAGCCCCTTTTTGTACTTCAGCTAGTTGTTCTTTCAGGCGTTGAATTTCCTGGCTAGCATTGTTTAATTGACCATTTAAAAATCGTGTTGAGTGACGGATATCACGAGATTCTGTCACCAACTGACGTACTAATGTCATCACTTCTTCTATCGATAACTCATCATCTTCAACTCGCTCTAACTCACTAAAGATTTTGTCTATCACTTTTGCAAATTCACTAGTATCGGTGAGTGTATCAGTCATGGAACTTGCAACTTCATTGACCAATATCTCAATGTTATTGCGCAATTGATTTAAGTTAGTTTCAGAACGGCTAGCCACGTAATTGTTATAGAGCTGCGAGCTAGTTGCTGGTGGGCAAAGACCAAAGTTCTCAAGCACAGTATCGAGCTCTTGGTTGAGCTGAGGAATGACATTATCTACATAGGTATACCAAAGGGCATAATTAGAAGGCGTTGCCGCAACATGATTTTTCATCATTAACGGAACTACTTTTTTTAAATTAGCCGTAGATCTTTTAAAGTCGTCGTTGGTCATTATCGTAAATGTAGTTGCTAGTCACAGAATTCATATTGCTAAGATTAGCGGATATCACAATGATATGCGCTAAAAAAATGCATCTTATGGATCTGTTTGAATTTTTTAACAGTAATTATTGAAAGCTAGTTGATTTTGATCAAATTAATAACCAGTTGGATGACTTGGATTCAGCTATATTATAAATAATTAAGACCATAAGGAGTTGGCTTAATGTCGATAGTAGACGTAAGTAAAGAAACATCACCTTCAGGCTGGCTGAAGATATTTTCGTTAGTCAGTGTGCGTTTGAAAGCAATTGCTGTGATCACCACCTGCTTTTTCTTCCTTCTCACCTATGAAGGTATCAAGGGTATGCAGCATACGATTCGTGCTGGAAAGGTATTGGATGAATTAGGAGCGGCATGAAGTCAACTATTACTTGCCTTTCAGCATGAACCCGGCTCTCAGTTTGTCGATATGCATGACCATGTTATTGATCAACATATCGAAAGTATTCAACGCTTTGTCCAAGCATTACACCATATCATTGATAATGAAATTTTATCCTCTCCCCTTAGTGATATAGAAAAAGCGCAGGTCAATCGTCTCGCTGATAAGCTGGATGATATTACCCAAAATGGATTTAACACAGCGAATTCAGTTAACAGGTCAAGATGAGTTTGCTCATATCGCGCAATATGTGAATCGCATTGTAGCCAGTTTTCAGCATGTCGTTCAGACCAATAAAGACTCGACAACTCAATTAGCTTTAGCGGCTGAAGAAAGCTCTGTTGTTGCTGTTCAAACCAAGCAAAATGTTATTGATCAACAAACTCAAACTCAGTTTGTTGCTACCGCTATCCATGAATTCACTACCACAGTAAACGAGGTTGAGCAAAGTGCGAGTAATGCGGCTAGTGCTTCTGAGCAGGCTGATCGAGCGGCAGAGCAAGGTCGGGGCTTTGCTGTTGTGGCGGATGAAGTGAGAACATTGGCTAGCCGAACTCAGAAATCGACAGAAGAGATTCAACAAACCATTCAAAGGCTACAACAGGGCAGCCGAGAGTCAACCACTCGTTTGGAAAGTGGAGCGGATAATACGCGCTTGGCGGTTGATAAAGCCCAGCTCGCGGGAGAATCTTTAACTCAAATTACGGCTGCGATAGATCAAATTAATGCCATGAATGAACAAATTGCAACGGCTGCCGAGCAACAAAGCTTAGTCACAGAAGACATTAACCAAAACATTACCATTATCAGTGATATCGCAAACCAAACGGCATCAGGCGCTGAACAAAGTAGTCAAGCGACATTATAGCTAGCTCGGTTAGCGGAAACACTGAAAGCCGAAACTGAAACTTATCGAGTGTGATCAAAGAGAGGTAAGCCGTACCGTTGGCTTACCTCTCTCGATCCTTTAGCGGATAATATGTGCTACGCGGCGAGCTTTAATCATGTTCACTATTTGTGGCATCAATGACATCACTATCATCCCCGCCATGTATGTGTATTGTATTGGTGTGTAGGCTTCTCCAAGCAATATCCCGCCACAAATAATGCCAGAAATTGGGTTGGCAATGCCGCCAAAGGTGAAATCAACAACGCTCATTCGCTGTAACAACCATACGTAGAGGCTATAACCTAATGCTGTATTGAGCACGCATACCCAAACCAGCCCCATTAAGTGAGTGGTATCGAAATGAATAAATGCATCTTGGTAAATTTGCGGTGAGTGCCATGCTTGTATGGAGGCGACCACAGCTAAGGCCAGGCCACCAATGATAAGTTGCCAAGTTAATACGCTCCACCAATCCATTTTGTTGCCTAAAGTTTGAGTAAAGTGGCTACCAATAATGATACAAAAAATAGCGGCCAACATTGCCCCTAAACCAATAGGGCTTAAAGAGAGTGTCCCTGGGTTAAATAGTAACCAGGCGAGTATGAGCAATGCAATGCCACTGAATGCTTGAATAAAACTTGGTTTTTTCTTTTTGACAATCCAATGGAAAACCATGGCAAATACAGGAACAGATAGCATCCCAACACCAGAAATCGCAGAGGGAAGTGACAGAGCCATCACAAAGATCAAACTAAAGAAAGCAGCGATATTAATGAGCCCAATCAAGAGCAATGGTCGCCATTCATTTTTCTTTGGCAAGCTAGGTTTGATTAAGAGTAATAGCAGGCCCGCAGGCAAAGCACGAAATACACCAAGTAATAACGGTGGCCAGTCTGGCAACGTGAATTTTGTTACTGCATAAGTCGTTCCCCAGAAAAAGGCAGGGATCATAGCCAGTAATATGTTTATCATTATTATCTTTACGTGAAGTTATTTTGTGTAAAGATAATGGTTGTTTTTATTCTTGTAAAGAATCTTTATGTTAAGATAAATGCCTTGATGATGAGTGATGGAGTAGGCTGTACGTGGATGCGATTGATCGAGTAGTTGCTCAATGGGATAAAGAAAGACCAGATTTAAACACCTTACCAATGGCGATGATTGGTAGATTATCAAGGCTTTATAAACATTTAGAAATGGCTATTGCAGACGTTCACAAGCGTTACGGATTAAAACTTGGGGAGTTTGATGTGCTTGCAACGCTGCGTCGTGCCGGTAAGCCATTTGAGCTAACACCGTCGGAACTGATTGCTTCGATGATGCTGACTTCCGGTGCAATGACTAATCGATTGGACAAGTTAGAAAATAAAGGGTTCATTACACGTTGTCATAGTATAGCAGACCGCCGTAGTGTGAGTGTCGCGCTGACAGCATCAGGTCTGCAACTCATTGACGAGATAATAGAAGAACACGTTAAAGCTCAACAAAAGTTGGTCAAAAACTTATCATTAGATGAACAGCAAATGATGAACCGAAGCCTTAAAGTATGGCTGGGCCATTTCGAGTAAACGCAAAGGAGAGCTCATGGAAATTACTGATATTGAATCGTTTTTAGAGGCATTACCTCAAGCACAAAGTGGTTATCCGTTTGGTCCTGATGCTTTAGTGTATAAAATTCGCGGTAAAATGTTTGCTTATACTTCGCAATCTTCTAACCAGCCATTTGTGACTTTAAAATGTACTCCTCAAGATGCAGAGGTACTGACCAGTGAATTTTCTTCGATACGCCCTGGTTATCATATGAATAAAAGGCATTGGATCTCCATTACGTTGAATGGAGATGTCGATGGCAACATGTTAGAAGAGTTGTGTGAACGTTCTTACCGGTTAGTTGTCAGTCAACTGAAAAAAACCGATAGAATGGCACTACAGTCCCTTTTTCAACAAGCTAAACCAGGCTAAGCGCCTTGGCTGGTTTGCTCTAATTTTTTTGCACCACGCAGCATGGCTTCAATTAATTCTGTTGCGTTAAATTTCTCTAATGCTTCGTGCGCGCCCACTTGGTGAGCCCTATCTAGGCATATTTCACTAGAAAGCGAAGTATGTAAAATGCAATAAGCATGGCTTAGCATGGAGTCATTCTGAACTTCAAATGCCAACTCGTAACCGTCCAAACCAGGCATTTCTATATCACTAACTAAAAGATCGATAGGCTGATGGTTGTGCGCGTCTTTTCTCATTAACTCAATAGCATCTAATCCATTCTTACAAATTTGGTAAGGGATATTGATACTGTCTAGTGCATCTGCAAGCTGTTTGCGAGCGATAGATGAATCATCAACCAATAAAATTCGCAGTGCTTTTAAACGCTCACGTTCAATATCCGTTAGCATTGGAATTTTAGCGGATTCATACTGTGGATAAATTTTCGACAGCAGTAGCTCTACATCAAGGAGCTGGACGATTTGTTCTCTATAACGTGTAATACCAGTAACAAAAACATTCTTACCGGCAGTCGGTGGTGAGGACTCAATAGAGCGCCAATCACATTCGATAATTTTTTCAATACTACGCACCATAAAGGCAACAATGGTTCGTAGGCAGTCAGTCACGATGAGGTAGCAACTTTTGTACTCGCTTGGATCTATCGCTCTAAAGCCAATCGCCGCAGCCATATCGATCACAGGGACGGTTAATTCACGAATGGTCACTGTACCGATTACATGGTGATGAGAGTATGGGATTTGTGTCATTGGCATGTAAGGGACGATTTCTCTTACTTTTAGGGTCCCAATCGCAAACAGTTGTTTTTGGGTGTTCAATGTGAACATCAACATACCTTGAGATTGGTTTGCTTTACTAGGTGTTTTAGCCATAACGCTTTACTCTAAATCTTGATCTTATGCTTAATACTAAACGATCTCTTACCGACAGCAATCTGTTAAATACAAATTAACCCGTTAACCGCAGGTTTATTGATCTCTTTCATCCAAAGCTGTGGGTGAACTCTTGAAAAGCATCAGTTACACTATTCAGCAGTTTACATTTACTGAGAAAACATGATGGCAAGAACAGCAGCAGCGCTTCATATTTTGGTGAAGCACAAAGAACAAGCTGAAGATATCATTACGCAACTTAAAAAAGGCGCGAAGTTTCAAACTTTGGCGCGTAAGTATTCCACCTGTCCGTCGGGTAAAAAAGGGGGCGATTTAGGCGAGTTTCGCCAAGGGCAAATGGTTCCTCAGTTTGATAAAATATGTTTTAGCGGCGAAGTACTTACACCACACCTTGTGAAAACGAAGTTTGGCTGGCACGTTGTTAAAGTGTTATACAGGACATAGGCCGTACCTAGAGATTGTAAGGAACCTTTCGAGTATCGTACACATTTCCCCATCAGATGTTGCAGTGGCCTAAGCTGCAACGTATTTCTTCTATCTTCATTTTCCCTTAATCACCCTGTCGGGCAGCTTACTACTAATATACCCTTCCTACTTGAAGTTGCAGCGGTGTTGGCTACGTTTGCTCACCCCAATCACATAGTTTATCTATGCTCATGGGGATGAACTCATTTGCTGCCTAACTGTAACTTCAAGTGGTTTGGATATAAAACTACTACTTCTTCTCATAAATAAGAAATTGAAATAAAACATTGAATTTATTGTGGTTATTGGTCATTTTTGTCGAGAGAGAAAAGTACGGTTACTTTGATATATTGACTTATATTGGCTTAACGTTAGTTTTACTAAATCAGCAGTATGGTCTAGGAGTTTAAAATGAGTGATGACAGAAAAACTAACGTTCGATTGCTATCTGATATTTGTATGCAGTCTCGACTGCTTAAAGACTCTCTAGAGTCAAAATTACCGATTAGTATGGATATCTCGCCATTTTGCGATACTTGGATGCAAGAGAGCAATCAATCATCACAAGACATCCAAATTATCATCATTGATTATTCACGCGTGGATGCTAATAATTTTGCTGATTATTCTGCTTTTAAACGTTTGTCATGTCCAGATGCTAAAGAGGTATTGATTAATTGCCCGGCAGATATTGAGCCCAAAATATTATTTAAGTGGCAAAACCTAGTCGGGGTTTTTTATTCACACGATGAGCTTGAATCTCTGATCAAAGGCATGGAAAAAGTTCTTGATGATGAAATGTGGTTTAATCGGAAGTTAGCCCAAGAATATATTCAACACTATCGGGCTGGTAATTCTTCAGTTACTTCCCAAGCCTATGCGAAGTTGACAAAGCGCGAGCAGCAGATCGTTAAACTGCTGGGTAGTGGGGCTTCGAATATTCAAATTGCTGATGAACTATTTGTTAGTGAAAATACAGTGAAGACGCACTTGCATAATGTTTTTAAGAAGATCAATGCCAAAAATAGGTTACAAGCGTTGTTATGGGCTAAAGAAAATATCGGCATCGAAGAGTTTAGCTAATTTTTTAAGACAGACCTGACTAATGTGTTAACAACGTTTTCTGCTACAAAACACCCTCACTCTAAGTAAAAATTTTATCTTATAAAAATGAAAATAGCCCAATTCAGGGGCTATTTTCGTTTAGCACTTTTATTCGAAAGAGACGCCTTTTTCTTTATGAAGGCGACGACAAGCTCGACCGTCGCTGTGGAAAAGGTGGCAGCGATGAGCAGGAACGCCGATAGTCAATGTATCTCCTGTTTCAACACTTAACGTATCGGGTTGACGATAAATTACATCAGAATCTGAACCTTTCAAGTTCATATACACTTGTGTTTCGTTACCGAGTTTTTCGACAATCATCACTTTGCCTTCGATTTGCGCATCACCATCTTCAGCTTTTAGTAAATGCTCTGGGCGAACCCCTAAAGACATGCGTTCACCACGATTGACAGTTGTGCCATCGACAGGGATCCAGAAAGAAGTGCCATTGGATAATTGAACTTTGACACGCTCTGCTTCCGCTTCTTCAATAAATACGCTCATGAAATTCATCTTTGGTGAGCCAATAAAGCCTGCAACAAAACGATTTGCTGGGTAGTGATAAAGCTCTAGTGGCTTACCAACCTGAGAAACAAACCCAGCATCAAGTACCACGATTTTGTCGGCCATTGTCATGGCTTCTACTTGGTCGTGTGTTACGTAAATCATGGTACAACCCAGTTTACGTTGTAGCTTGGTAATTTCTGAACGCATTTGTACACGAAGTGCGGCGTCTAGGTTAGAAAGCGGTTCATCCAATAGAAATACATTCGGCTGTGATACAAGCGTTCGACCAATCGCTACACGTTGACGCTGACCGCCAGATAGCGCTTTTGGTTGGCGTTCAAGTAAGTGACTAAGTTGTAGAATTTCAGCAGCATGTTCAACACGTTGTTCGATTTCTTTTTTATTAGCTTTGGCAAGCTTAAGACCAAATGACATGTTATCGAAAAGATTAAGGTGCGGATAAAGTGCGTAAGATTGGAATACCATGCCGACGCCTCGTTTCGAAGGCTCAACATCATTCATTCGTTGATCGCCAATGAACAATTCACCAGAGGTAATGTCTTCTAAACCTGCAATACAACGTAATAAGGTTGACTTACCACAGCCCGATGGACCAACAAAGACAACAAATTCACCTTCTTTAATTTCTAAATCAACATTTTTAGAAATCAATACATCACCGTATGCTTTACATACATTTTTTAACGTGACACCTGCCATGTAGCTTGTCCTCGATCAATATTTTTATAAATCACTGCCTATCATTATATGAATGTTCTCGCAGGCAATAACAGTAGGAATCGGTAAGGTGGTTAATAATGTAAGAAAAAAGGGTGATGGCCTCAAAATAAGGGAGTTTGAAGCAAACATCACCCATCAATGCCAACTATTGATTTGCTTCCCCCGCACAGTGAGCGCCTCCCCCGTAATGAATCAATACCACGAACGCTCATTTGTGACAGCAAACCAATCCGGCAATGTAAGCCAGTCAAACTAAGTTAACCTAAGCGTTACTGGAAAGGGTTCTTACTATCCACTCTTGGATGACTGTAGTTTCCGTGAAGTTGAACGGGGATACATCCTCCCAATTCAAGTTTTTGTAGGGGGAGTAGAAAAGGATGAGGTGGAGGAGGGGTAAAAAGGCGTAGTTAGATCTAGCTCAAATATTTTGTTGTGCCAAAGTAGAGGCTTGTCACATAAAGGCGCTTTTTTGTGATTTGCCTCTCCAGCCTTGGGCGATGGTGATCACGAAAATAGTCCATAATACCAAGGGCGTAGGGCGTAGGAGGATGAGTCTAAATAGGTTTTCTCTGATTATATATGACGAAATACGGCGGAACCTCTCGGTGAGCCCTACAACACAAATATAAAAAGGATATGAACATGAAAAACGCTCTAAGCACTGTAGCACTAAGTACGTTAGTTGCTCTTGGTTCGTTTGGTGCCCACGCTGCTATTGAAGAAGGACAGTTGACCATTTGGATTAATGGTGACAAAGGATATAACGGTCTTGCTGAAGTGGGTAAGAAATTTGAAGCCGATACTGGTATTAAAGTGACAGTCGCTCACCCTGATGGACTTCAAGATAAATTCCCACAGACAGCAGCGACTGGTGATGGTCCTGATATTGTGTTCTGGGCTCATGACCGTTTTGGTGGTTATGCAGAATCAGGTCTACTTGCTGAAATCAAACCTTCACAAGAAGTTAAAGATGGCATTGTTGATTTCGCGTGGGATGCGGTGAAATTCAACGGTAAAATTATTGGTTACCCAGTGGCGGTTGAATCTCTATCACTTATTTACAACAAAGATTTAGTGCCAAACCCACCGAAGAGCTGGGAAGAAGTTGAAGCGTTGAACGCGAAACTGAAAAAAGACGGTAAGTCTGCGATCATGTGGAACCTAAAAGAACCATACTTCACATGGCCTCTAATGGCTGCTGATGGTGGTTATGCATTCAAATACACTGTTGATGGCTATGATGTAAAAGACGCTGGTATTGCTCACCAAGGCGTTAAAGACTCAATGAACTTTGTGAAAAGTTTAGTCGAAAAAGGTGTAATTTCTCCAGATATGGATTACTCAGTATCAGAATCTGCATTTAACCAAGGTAAAACGGCGATGACTGTCAACGGTCCATGGGCGTGGGGTAACATCGAGAAGTCAGGCATCAATTATGGAGTAACTACATTACCTAAATTTAACGGTCAGTCTTCTAAGCCGTTCGTAGGTGTATTGACTGCTGGTATCAGCACAGCCTCTCCAAATAAAGACCTTGCTGTTGAATTCATTGAAAACTACCTACTAACCAATGATGGCCTACGTATGGTTAACAATGATAAGCCACTAGGCGCGGTTGCTCTTAACTCTTTCCAACGTGAACTTGATGCCGATACTCGTATCGCTGCAACAATGGATAACGCAATGAACGGTGAGATCATGCCAAACATTCCACAGATGAACGCTTTCTGGGAAAGTGCTAAAAACGCAATCATTAACATCGTAGATGGTCGTCAAACAGTTGATGCAGCACTTGCTGATGCTGAGAAACAAATGACTAAATAATTTGGTTTTGGTCAAACCCTTTTAAGGAGGGGGTAACCCCTCCTTTATTTTAAGTTTTATATCGTTAGCAGGTTCTTTCTATGCAGTCAGTTCAAGGTACAGATGCTTTGTCAGCACCAGAAACAACATTACCTACCAGTAAAAATGTCTTTATTAAATGGGCACTACTTGGTTCGGTTGGCGTTGTGAATGGTTATGCCACTATTCTTATGTATTCACGCGGTGAGCTCGCTTTTGCTATGCTTACTCTCATTCTTACCGCTCTGGCACTTTATATTTTCGGTAGTAAGAAAACGTACGCACACCGTTATATTTATCCAGGTATTGCGGGGATGATTCTGTTCATTCTTTTCCCTCTGGCGTACACCGTTGGCCTTGCTTTTACTAACTACAGTGCCAAAAACCAACTTTCTTTAGATCGCGCTCAGTCGGTCCTTTTAGATAGAACCTATCAAAGTGGACAAAGCTATCCATTTACGCTGTACAAAACTGACAATGGTTATCGAATCTCAACCGTGGACGGTGAGCAAACGCTGGCTACACAGGAGTTTTCGTTTGAAGGCATGTCACTTACCGATATGGATCTGCAAATCGTGGATTCTGTTGATGGCAAAAAAGAGCCAATCAAAACAATTATTAATAACCGCTCTGCGTTAAGTGGTGTGGATTTGCATTTACCGACAGGTGAAAGCATACGCATGAGTGGTCTTCGTAAACTCGCTGCGGTTGCGCCTTTGTACACGATGCAAGCCGATGGTGAGACACTAGTTAATAACCAAACTGGCGATACACTACGACCAAATATGGATGTTGGTTTTTATCAACCCATTGATGAAAAAGGTCAGTTTGTCGACTCTACGGTTTCTCCAGGTTTTGTCGTGCAAATTGGTACGCATAACTTTGAACGAGTCTGGAAAGATGATGGCATCAAAGAGCCTTTCATTAATATCTTTATTTGGACCGTTGTATTCTCAACATTGACCGTTATTTTCACTCTGGTTATCGGTTTAGTATTGGCGAGTGTTGTGCAATGGGAAGAACTTAAAGGTCGAGCTGTCTATCGAGTACTTTTAATTCTGCCTTATGCGGTCCCGGCTTTCATTTCTATCTTGATCTTTAAAGGTCTCTTCAACCAAAGCTTTGGTGAGATCAACATGGTGCTAAATAGCATCTTCGGCATCAGCCCGAGTTGGTTTTCTGACCCATTCCTAGCTAAATGTATGGTACTTGTGGTTAATACTTGGTTAGGCTTCCCATACATGATGATCTTATGCATGGGGTTGTTAAAAGCCATTCCAGAGGATTTATTCGAAGCATCTGCGATTGATGGTGCGAACTTTATGCACAATTTTACTAAGATTACGCTGCCGTTAATGATTAAGCCGATGACACCACTGCTTATTGCAAGTTTTGCTTTTAACTTCAATAACTTCGTTATGATTCAGCTCTTAACACAAGGTGGTCCAAACATGATCGGTACATCGGAACCTGCTGGTTATACTGACTTACTTGTAAGTTATACCTACCGTATTGCGTTTGAAGGCAGCGGTGGCCAAGACTTTGGTTTGGCAAGTGCGATTGCAACCTTGATCTTCTTGTTGGTGGGCGGTTTGGCGCTACTCAACCTACGTTTCACTAAACTTTCTCAAAATTAAGGAGCAATCATTATGGCTATGGTACAAGGTAAATCATTGAAATACCGCGTATGGGGAACCCATATAGCTCTTTGGGCTTTCTTATCATTGATTATCTTTCCACTTTTGATGGTAATTGCGATTTCATTCCGGGAAGGTAACTTTGCGACAGGCAGCTTGATTCCAGATAACCCATCGTTAGAGCACTGGAAATTGGCATTAGGTTTCTCAGTGACCAACGCTGATGGTTCAGTAACACCGCCTCCATTCCCAGTATTAACTTGGTTATGGAACTCAGTGAAAGTGGCGGGGATTACATCCATACTGATTGTGGCACTTTCAACAACATCGGCTTATGCATTTGCTCGTATGCGCTTTAAGGGTAAATATACCATCTTGAAAGCGATGATGATTTTCCAAATGTTCCCAGCAGTATTGGCTTTGGTTGCAATGTATGCTCTGTTTGATAAGTTAGGTCAGTACATCCCGTTCTTAGGGTTGAATACTCACGGTGGTCTGATTTTCTCTTATCTTGGTGGTATTGCACTGCACGTGTGGACGATAAAAGGCTACTTTGAAACCATTGATAACTCGTTGGAAGAAGCCGCTGCGCTAGACGGCGCAACGCCGTGGCAAGCCTTTAGATTGGTACTGTTGCCACTTTCAGTGCCAATCCTTGCAGTGGTATTCATCCTGTCATTTATTGGTGTAGTTGGTGAAGTACCAGTGGCGTCATTACTACTTTCTGATGTAAACTCGTACACATTAGCGGTTGGTATGCAGCAGTATCTATACCCACAGAACTATCTATGGGGTGATTTTGCAGCAGCGGCAGTATTGTCTGCCTTACCTATCACTGTCGTATTTTTACTTGCACAGCGCTGGCTTGTCGGAGGACTTACCGCTGGTGGTGTGAAAGGATAATAACGATAGGGCGATCGTGAGGTCGCCCATTTTGTATATGCTTAATGTCTTTGGTTTGGCCGCCGGTCAGTTAAGTAATATACAAACCTGGCGTTACGCATAGCTGGCTGTTAGCTCTATTCCTTACTATCAAACGACTAACAGTTTTTGTAACCAAAACCCGAGCATTGCTTGGGTTTTTTTATGTGTGTCAATTTGGAAAATACACATGCAGTACTGTTATCCAGAATTCGTAGCGCGAATAAAGTATATTGGGCAACTGTTTTCTCAAAAGTAGTACAGCGCTCAGATGCGACGCATGTCAGATATGTTGCTGCAAAATAAGGTTAGCGGCACAAAAAAATTAGAACTCGCGACTGGAAGGGGCGCAACCTAAGTATTGTAATAAAACATAGAGACTTTCTTGTTGCAGGGCGACCTTACGGAACAGTTCGGCAAAGGTGTCATCACCACCAAAACAGGTTCGAATATAGTGATTGATCTCTTGAGCTTGGTAACCTTCGACATAAAGCGTGCGGACCCACTGATATTCTACAGATTTTGGGTCCACGATCGTGGATTCACTCAATGTAATACCTTGTAAGCTCAATGTGTCTTCCATCTTTATTCGCTAATTACAAAGCGGCAATTTAATCAGATAAAGATGAAAGAAAAATGACAATCTAGGAAACTTGATGAGCAAAGTGCGAGATATTATTTGAGATACTTTACGTGCGCTTACTTGCCATGCATAAAAGTTACTTTTATTCATGGACTCTTATTTAGGCTATCGCTTCAAGAAACAAAACCACCGTCTTAGACGGTGGTTTTGAGGAACCAATAAAGAACAAAATACCTTATATTAGTTTTTACTCATCGGCACCACGATCATTTACCATCGATAACCTAAACTAAGTGTGTAGGCTTCTCTCGTCTCACCTTTATTATAAAGCGCGGTAATATTGTAGTGCTTACCGAGCTGTTTATTAAAACCAACTAAATAAGCCCATTGGTTTAAAGAAACATCAACATCGTAACTAAATTCACCTTGTAACGCATCAACATACCCTAGGTTACCCGATAACGTAGAATCTAAGCCTTGATATTCTGCACCGACAAGAATTTGAGCTCTATAATCAACAAATTGATATCCGACCATTGGTTGGGCAACAAATAAAGTATCACCCCAACTCGAAGACCCCTCTAATCGTGTTTGGGAGACTGTCATATTTAAAGTAGCGAAAAACTCTTTATACCCGACAGCCAAAGTTGTACCAACACCCAGCAAGTCGTAATCAAGACTTAAAGGAAGATTTAACCTACCGGGGCGACACAAAGGAAGCCCTTGTCCTGTTAACGCATCACATAAGGCGTCACCTAGCCCAGGACCAATGCCATTTAATTTATCTTTAATATCATTTACACTTTCTGATGTATATCTAGCATCAATGTTTGCTCTAACTTTGACTTTTCCAGCCAACCCGTAAACATTCCAGAAAGGCAAGATGTACACATCTCCCCTAACCGTCAAGCTTTCAGCATTGACCTTAGCGAAAGTCTGACTCGGATCAAAATCCTTATCTAGATTTTGCAGTCCTAATGCCCCCAGACCTAAGGTAAAAGATCGAAAGTCTAAATCCATATCTTGATTACGATATGCGACAGAGAAACCATAAGGAAGAGGAATATCAATCCCTTGCCTACGGACTAAGTCTCCCATTAATGGGAAAAAACTGTCAACCTCGACCTTTTCTTCCCGAATGCGCGGGTCAGAAGCTTCTTCAAGCTTTTGACTATCTAGAACTTCGGCACCATCGACATCGTCATAAAAAGCAACGGGAGTCATGACCACTGAAAGAGTAAGCTTTTCTTTCTTTCTAGTTTCTCCGTTTGCAACAATGGTTTTATTCTTAACATAAAGTGAACCATTATCAAGCTCACTTAATGCAGTTTCTTGTCTATAATCCTGAATGCTATAAGTACCGTAGGTAAATGGCTGTGAATTAGTGATCACCATTTTTACAGGCTTGTGATCTTCAACATGTATCTCAACCTTCATGAAACGAAAATAGGCAACATCTTGAGGTAGTTGATACTTAGAGTAGTTAAAGCGCACAATTGCGTGATCTTTATCTAATTCTTCAACGGTAACCGACGATCGATCGTAGCTTTCAGCGTAAGCGCGAAGTCGATATTCTGTTTTGGTCAAATATTCAATAGAGTCAATCGCTCCACCATCCTCTGAAAGTGAAGGTTCACCATCGAGTTGAGAAATTTGATTCGGGAAATATTTTATTCTCAAGTCAATGTTTCCCTTTAAATCTGTTGTTTGTACTAGATAAAAAGAGGAAGAGGAAGACTCATCATTAATTGAAGTGACTTTACGAACGTGCTCAACAATATGATCTCCCTGAGATAAAGTACTAATACCGAACTTAGGTAAATGTTCCGGTATGCCATACCGTTCAAATATAGAAACTTCTTCAGCATGAGCAATATTAACGAGCGTTAAAGCACATGCTAATATACTGATGCACCAACTAAAATGACGAGTAAAATAAAACCTTATGAGTCGGTTGTTTTTTATCTCAGCCCAGTATGTACCGTTTAACTTATTCAGCATTGTTACTACCTCCACTGTAATCAATAATATTTGCTTTAGTAAAGTGCATCACAAATACCGTCTACTGTCTCAGTATCAATACCTTTATTCATCGTAGCGTCCCATTCTGTAAGATTGGTGTTTATTTCACCGCCGTCATCTGCGGAATTATTAGATATCATCAAGATATTATCCAAATTTTCTTGATATCGATATTCAGGATTAAATAAATCATCACTAAACCAGAAACGTGACACTTCCCCCATAAGAAGTAGGTCACCTTTATTAGGCGCGATTTTTTTACCATCTTGGTTATATAACCTATTGAATACAAATGGTATTTCAGCTTGATTACATGCTTTTCCACCAAAGCAAGCTAAGTTGCCTATCGTGTCAAAAATTGAACCATCAAGGAGTTGGTTATTAAAACTCGCTTCGTAATCAAAGTGATATAAGGTCGGCGCAACATCATGGGGAACGGTTTTGGCGTAATCACGAACTGCACATTTATACAGCAATTGGTTATTCAGTTGATTAAATTTACCAAGATCTTCCTTAATCCCCTCAAGAGTTGTTGGGGTTGTCGAAGGAGCAAAATCGCCCAGACGCAAAGGTGTATCGGTCAAACGGTCAGCGAATAAAATGGATGAAATTAATGTATATGCTGGAATGTCAGGGATACTTGGCAAGTCTCGAATATCATTACTATCTCCGATGAGGAATAGCACAACATCAATCAGCTTAACCCCAGGTAGTAACTCAACATTAATTAAAAATAGTAATTTTAGTTCTGCAATATAACCGTCAGATTCATTGTTATTGAAACCAATAATAGAAGGCACTTTTAACGGTGCTTCATGCGCAAGAGATGTTATGTGGTAACCCGGGTAGTCTTTATATTCTGTGCAAAGTCCCAAAAACGTTTTTACGCACTCACGGTGTGATTCAATATAGGGAGAGAACGGGAGTAATTTAGCTCTCGGTTCTATAGATGCAATATCTGACGCGTATTTCACACCAAGTTTCGCAACAATGGACTGAGTGCTATCACCATCGTCAATCCAACCCAAAATGTCACTCACCATATTTTCAATCGTTTGGTCAGGTAAACCAAACAAGCGTCCCGTAATTTCTGCTTTTACTTGTTTCTGAAGCTCTAAAACCTGCTCAACAGTCAACTGGTCGATGGTCAGATCTGGATACAGTGTGGCCTTTGCAATTTTCAACGTATCAAACTGGTTTTTGGCCGCCGCGTAGGACTCAAATGAGAGGCCAAGCGGTAAACTTTGCATAATCGCTCTGTTAAAGAAGTTGCCTGCAACATTATCGTTCGCTTCGCGATCTCCAGTCGTTGTTTGTTGAAGAGCATTAATTGATGTAGCACCAGCACCTTGCCCAAACACCGTCACGTTGGCGCTATCGCCACCAAAATCACCTATGTGTTGATTGACCCATTCGAGTGCACGCTTTTGATCACCAATAGCGAAGTTGCCCCCCTTGGTATTGCCCTTATCTTCAACCCAAAGCTTTCCTAATAAACCGAGACGATAATTGAAAGTGACCGCGATAAATGGGTTATTACCCATGCTGCTTTGTGCAACAGCTACATCGGGAATGATATTCGGCAAGTTACCCGATCCCGTTTCAAAAATACCGCTATGAATATAAACGTACACAGGCAGTTTATTATCAGCAGAGGTGTTATCAGGTCGCCATATATTGAGGTAAAGGCAAGTTTCTGAATATTCTGATGAATCAGGCTGTGGGCATATGTTGCCAAAATCTGTAAACGAGTTGTCTTCTACCACAGCCTCTGCAAGCGGCAACATCACGCTGTGCTTAAAACGGTTTGGTTTACCGAAGAAAAAAGGTTCATCGCGGCTTTCCGGGGAAAGCCGCTTTTATCTTCAAGAAGAAGTAGTCTGTATCTCGATACCCATAACCCATTCGCTTGATTAGCTTTATCTTGTTGTTCATCCCTTCCAGTGTGCA